>NZ_RHFJ01000001.1:0-226758 GCF_003718675.1 Marichromatium sp. AB32 | reverse complement strand
TCGGCGCCGCCATGCGGAAACTCGCCCACATCTGCTTCGGTGTGTTCAAGAACCGTCGTCCCTACCAGCCCGATTACGCTTCCGCGGCTTGACGGGAAAGACGGTATCTTGGCGGTTCAATCTTCTGATCGCTGATCGCCGAGCCTTCGTAGGTTGGGTTGCCGTTTTCGGCAACCCAACGTCTGCCTTGGGTGCTGGTCTGTCTCAGCGCTCGATGCGGACTCGCCAGGTCAGGGTGGTGCGTCCCTCGGCGGGCACCTCCAAACGCCACACCGCGAGGTCGGCGGCGGCCTTGGTGTGGTCGGCGCTCTCGTCGAGCATGCGCCAGTCGCCGGAGATGCGCTCGCGCACCTCGACCGTCGTCGCCGTGTCCCGGGCGTTGGCCAGCTCAAGCTCGAAGCCGAGTTCGACGGTGTCGTCGCCGATCCGTTCGAGGTCGGTCTGGCGGCGCCGGGCGGTGACGTCGAAGCTCTCGCCGAGGGTCAGGGTGACACGCTGATCAGTGGGCGTGTGGTCGATGGCGTCCTCGCCGACGAACTGGGCCTGTCCGTCGCTGTCTTGCGCATAGACTCGGATGACCCCGCGCGGCAGCGGCATGTCCGGTCCCGCTGCGTCGTTGACGAAGCTCAGGGTGGTACGCACCGGCAGGCGACTCCAGCCGTCGCCGTTGCGGGCGCCGAGCTGTCGTCCGTTCACCACCAGCAGGCGCTCGATCGGGATCGCCTCGGCGGCGAACAGCGCGACCTGCTTGGTCTGGTTGTTGAGCAGATCGGTGCGCCGGGGCAGGGTGTAGAGATGATAGGCGTCGAGCTGTTCGCGTGCGGGCATGGCATCCTCGGCCATGTTTACCCCGAAGCGTATGGACTTTATCGCGCTGACGCGCTCGCGCACCTGGTTGAGTTCGCCGGCGACGAGCTGGAGACGGGCGTCGCGATAGGCCACGCCGCTACGATTGTCGAGCGTGACCCAGGCGTTGAGGGTCATGCGACCGTTGTGCTCGGGGTCGAGCTCGGCGACATAGTCGGCCCGCCAGGACAGCCCGCCGCTGAGATAGGAGAGTTCGAGCGCGCGCCCGCCCGCCGCCTCGGTCTCGAGATGCAGCACCAAGGTCGGCTGATCGCGCAGGTCGGTGGGGACGTCGGGATAGATCAAGTGGCCGACCACCTCGGTCTCGATACGATCGTCGTAGCGCAGCACCACGCCACCGTTGGCCGCCAGCACCCGGGCACGTTCACGGGTACGCTCGCCCTCGGCGTCGGTGCGCACCACCTCGATCTCGCGTCCGACGTACTTCTGCAGCAGGCTCTCGGGGGTGAGCAGATCGTAGTCGAAGTTCTGTTCCAGCAGTCGCAGTGTGCCGCCGCCCTCGGGTGCGGAGAGCAGGGCCGTCTCCGGGCGGATCTCGGCCGAGACGTTGCGCCAGGCGATGCGGTTTTCGCCCGCTGCAAGCTCGACCCGGCGCCGGTCGCGTACCAGCGCCAGGTCCTCGTTGTAGATGGTCACCCCGAGCCCCTCGCGGGCGCTGTCGTCGAGTCGCAACTCATCGGCGGCGCCGGCCTGGAGCGCGCCGCCGAGGGCGAGCGCGAGCGGGATCCGGGCGAATGGGTGCTGGCGGTTGGGCATGGTGCGGTCTCCTGTGGACGGGCGGGTTAGCCGAGCGTGTGGAGCAGGACCACCTCGGGGCGCATGCGCCAGTGGGCGGGCGACTCGATACCGCTGATCCGGTCGCCGATCCCGGGGGCGGAGAGATCGAGATCGTACAGCGCCACGCTGCGGCGCTGGTTGGCGTTCATGAACACCCGAACCACGGGCTGCAAGGGTCCCTTGCGCCCGCCGCCCACCACCACGCCGAGCAGGCCGCTGTCGAGTCGCACCAGGCTGCCGACCGGATAGATCCCGAGACAGCGGATGAAGCGCTGGACCAGGTCGGCGTCGAAGTGGAAACGGCTCCACTCGAGCAGCTTGCGCAGCGCCAGGTGTGGCTCAAGGCCGGTCTGGTAGACCCGGTCGGCGGTGATCGCGTCATAGACATCGATGATCGCCGCCATCCGCCCCTGGCGCGAGATCTCCAGTCCGCGCCGTCCGCGTGGATAGCCCGAGCCGTCCAGGCGTTCGTGGTGCTCGGCGATCAGCCTCAGCGCGGCCTCGGGCATGCCGGGGAGGGTGCGCAACAGCTCGTGGGCGTGCAGCACATGAGCGTGCACCAGGGCGAGCTCGTCATCGGTGAGTGCGCCTGGTTTGTTGACGATCCCCTCCGGGATCAGGCTCTTGCCGATGTCGTGGAGCAGGGCGCCGAGCGCGATCTCGGCGGTATGGGCGCGTTCGAGTCCGAGGGTGCGGGCGAAGGCGATGGTGAGGACTGCGGCGTTGAACGAGTGCTCTAGGGTGTAGCGCCCGATGCGTCGGACCCGGGTCAGACCGAGCAGGGCGTCGCGATTGCGCTCGAGCGAGTCCATCAACGCTTCGATCAACTCGGTCAGCGGCGGCAGCTCGGGTGGTTGGCCCCGTCCGGTCTGCTCCATGGCGCGACGGATCAGCTCGAGGGCCTGACGCTGGAGCGGGCGGGCGCGTCTGAGTTCGGTAGCCAGCGGAGTCGGCGGTTGCTCGGGCGGTTGGGCGAGTGCAACCTGGGTCATTTCCTGCTCGAGGTCCTGCTCGACCTCGTTCTGGGTGCGGGCGTCGGCGATGTCGAGGCCCTTGTCGGTGTCGATGTAGAGTTCACGGATGCCGAGGCTGCGGATCTGCGCCAGCGCGCGCGCATCCTCAAGGAGGAAGTCGCTGCGCGCGAGCGGGTGGTCGGACCAGCCGAAGTTGAGGTCATGGACGTGCATGCCGGGGCGCAGCTGGTCGATCGCGATCTTCTTGATCACCGTGGACAGTCTCCATTGTTCGTCGCGAGGTCGGACTGCATGCCAGCGTTCATGGCAGGGGCTGCAGCAGGTCCTCCGGGCGGATGCCCCAGCGTTCGGGCGGCTCGGCGCTGAGGATCGACTCCTCGGCCTCGATCGCGGGATCGGACAGGTCCAGCTCGTCGGGTGGAAGATAACGGCGGCGCTGGATATCGAGCACCAGACGTACCTTGGGGTGGCGCACGCCGCTGCGCCCGGTACCGACCACCACCGCGAGGCGCTGGCTCTTGAGTCGGACCAGGGTGCCGACCGGGTAGATGCCGACGCAGCGGATGAAGTGTTGCACCAGCCCGGCATCGAGATGATGACTGCTCCACTCGAGCAGTTTGCGTAGCGCCCGGTGAGGGTCCATGCCCTTGTGATAGACGCGATCGGAGGTGATGGCGTCGTAGACGTCGACGATCGCCGCCATGCGTCCGTATCTGCTGATCTGGTCGCCGATCTTGCCGTCGGGGTAGCCGTTGCCGTCGATGCGCTCATGATGCTCGGCGGCGACGGCCAGGGCCACTGGTGGAATGCCGGGGGCGCGGGCGAGGATGTCGCGGCTGTCGACGACGTGACCGCGTATGATCTCGACCTCGGCGGCGTTCAGTCGTCCGGGCTTGTTGAGCACCTCGGGGGGGGTGAGGGTCTTGCCGATGTCGTGGAGCAGGGCACCGACGCCGATCTGGTGGACCAGCTCGGGGGAGAGCTTCATCGTGGTGGCGAAGGAGGTCATCAGCACGGCGACGTTGACCGAGTGCTCGAAGGTGTAGCGGTCCATGCGGCGGATCCGCGTCAGCCCGAGCAGCGCGTCGCGGTTGCGGAAGATCGAGCCGACCATGCGACTGATCACCGGGTCGGTGCGCTCGACGTCGATCTGACGACCCAGGCGTACGTCCTCCATCAGCTCGCGAATCAGCTGGTTGGCCTCGCGGTGGACCTTGCGGGCCTGCTCCTGCTCGTCCTCGAGGGTGGTTGGCTGATGGGGGTCCGGGGAGTTGTCGGCGACCTCGACCATTTCGCGTTCGAGCGCCGCCTCGACCTCCAGGCGGCTCGGTGCGCTGGCGACATCGAGCCCCTTGTCGGTGTCGATGTAGAGTTCGCGGATGCCGAGGCTGCGCACCTGCGCCAGGGACTGTTCGTCCTCGATCAGGAAGTCGTTGCGCACATAGGGGTGATCGGTCCAGCCGAAGTTGAGATCATGGATGTGCATCCCCGGGCGAAGCTGATCGATACGGATCTTTTTAATCATGCCGTCTTGCTGATTGTCCGTCGTGCCGGTACGAGCGCGTCGAGATCTTGCTGCTCGCTGGTTCGACGGACATCATACGATCAAACGCGCGCCCCGGGCAGTCCCGCCCCGGGGCGCGCGGCGCGGTCAGTCGGCGCGCTCCGTCTGGCGTGTTGCGCCGGCTGCGGGGATGAGCTGCTCGGTGCGCAGGATCGTCTCCTTGGCCTCGCCGTTGATCCAGCGCTTCTCGCGTGGGTCGCGCACGGCATAGCGCCCGGTGCGCTTCTGGTAGATCACATAGTCCTCGGTCTGCTTGATCTGCTTCATCGTGAACCTCCGGTTTCTCGTTGATACAGATGATCGGCCGCGGTCGCGGCCGGTGCCGCCGCGGCGAGGTGACTAGCGAGGGTCGTCGGGGTAGGGGCCGCGCGGCTGGCCCGGGTCGCGCTCGATCTCGATGCGGAACTGTGCGAGCAGCGCGGCGATGGCACCGAGCGCGGTGAGCACCGGGGCGATCAGGGTGAGCGCCGCGGCGACGCCGAGTCCGGCATTGAGCGGGACGTCGGTGAGGATCTGGCCGCTGGGGCGGCGCACGATCAGCCGTCTGACGTTGCCCTGGCGCACCAGTTCCTTGATCTTGTCGACCAGCGCGCCGCCGGCGACCGTGAATTCTTCGCGGGTCGGTCGTCGGTGATCGTCTCTCATGTCTGATTCCTCGGTGTTTCTGGCTTGGATGATCGGGGCCGGGCGATGCCCGGCGGTGTTTCAGTTCGTCGTGCGTGTCGCGGGAAAGGTTCCGTCGACATAGACCCAGTGTCCCTCGAGCCGGATGAAGCGGCTGCGCTCGTGCAGCCGGTGTGCGCGACCGCCGATCTTGTAGCGGGCGACGAACTCGACCGTGCCCTGGTCGTCGTCGGGGCCGCCGGCGCTGCTGGCGAGGATGCGCAGTCCGAGCCAACGCGGTGGCGGATCGTCGGGGCCGAGATCACTCGGGCAGTGTTCGGGGTGCCAGGTGGCGCGCAGATAATCGTACGCCTCCAGGGTGAAGGCGGTGTAGCGCGAGCGCATCAGCCGCTCGGCGCTCTCGGGCCGCGCCTCCCCGGCCAGATAAGGCCCGCAGCACTCCGTGAGCGCCTTGCCGCTGCCGCAGGGGCAGGCGCTCGTCTTCACCACGGGGCTTGGCGTGTTCAGGCGGGCCATAGTGGTCCGGCCTCCATGGCGAGGAGCTGCTCGCGCAGCTGGGCGATGTGCTGTTCCCAGTAGTGCGTGGTGGCGAACCAGGGGAAGGCGGCGGGAAAGGCCGGGTCCTGCCAGCGCCGCGCCAGCCAGGCGGCGTGGTGGATCAGGCGCAGGGTGCGCAGCGCCTCGACCAGGTGCAGCTCGCGCACGTCGAAATCGCAGAAGTCCTCGTAGCCGGCGAGCACGTCGGCGAGCTGTCGGCTCTGCTCGGCCCGGCTGCCCGAGAGCAGCATCCACAGATCCTGTACCGCCGGGCCGCTGCGCGCGTCGTCGAAGTCGACGAAGTGCGGTCCGGCGTCGGTCCACAGCAGGTTGCCGCGATGGCAGTCGCCGTGCAGCCGGATCTCGCGTACCCGTCCGGCGCGCGCGTAGCACTCGGCGACCGCCGCGAGCGCGCTGGCGCTCACCTCGGTGTAGGTCTCGCGCAGCTCGGCGGGGATCCACTCTTGATCGAGCAGCAACACGCGCGGGCCGGTGCCGAAGGCGTCGATGTCGAGTCGCGGGCGGTGCGCGAAGGGGCGGGTGGCGCCGACGGCGTGGATGCGGCCGATGAAGCGCCCGACCCACTCCAGCACCTCGGGGTCGTCGAGCTCGGGGTCGCGCCCGCCGCGTCTCGGGCTGACCGAGAAGCGGTGTCCGGCGAAGTGGTGCAGCGTCTCCCCCTTGATACGCAGCGGCGCGATCGCCGGGATTTCGCGCTCTGCCAGCTCGGTGGCGAAGTCGTGTTCCTCGGCGATCGCCGCATCGCTCCAGCGACCGGGGCGATAGAACTTGACCACCACCGGCGTGGTCTCGTCGAGACCGATCTGGTAGACGCGGTTCTCGTAGCTGTTGAGCGCGAGCATGCGCCCGTCGGGGACCAGGTCGACCGACTCGATGGCATCGAGGATGCGGTCGGGGCCGAGGTCGGCATAGGGTGTGGGATCGGTTGTATCCATGGCACGATTCTACGCGGATCGCCGCCCGCCCGGGGAGCACGATCGGAGATCCAGCCGCTGCTGCGCCGTTCCATGCCCGAGGAGTCCTGATGAAGATGCGTACGACACTGCTCTGTACCCTGCTGGCGCTGTGGCTGCCGCTCGCCGCGGGTGCCGCGCCCTGGCGGGTGTTCGCCGTCGGTGATCTCCCCTACGGCGGGTCCGAGCTGGCCGGGTTGCGGGCGCTGTTCACGCATGCCGCTGCCGAGGGCAGCCCCTTTCTGATCCATGTCGGTGACATCAAGAGCGGCTCGCAGCCGTGCACCGACGCCCAGCTGGCGGGGATCGCCGGGTTGTTCGCGGCACAGCCGGTGCCGGTGGTCTACACCCCGGGCGACAACGAATGGACCGATTGCCATCGTCTGCTGGCCGGCGGCCACGATCCGTTGCAGCGGCTCGCGCGGGTGCGCGCGCTCTTCTTTGAAGACCCCGCCGTGCTGCGGCTCGGGCAGCTCGGCGCCCGGGCCGCAACGCCCGACTATCCCGAACTCTACCGCTTCGTTCATCGTCGGGTGATGTTCGTCGTGTTGCACGTGGTCGGCAGTCACGATGGCGCGCGCCGGGCCGAGCCGCGTGCACAGGCCGAGTCGGCGGCGCGGCGCGCGGCCAATCGCGCGTTGCTGCGCGAGGCGGCCGACGCGGCCCGGGTGGCGGGACTCGATGCGCTGGTGGTGGTCTTCCATGTCGATCCGCTGTTCGAGCGCCGTCGCGCCCCGCGCGCGCTGGGCTGGGTGCGCGAGGCCCTCGCCGAGACCCTGGCGCGCTTTCCCGGGCCGGTGCTGGCGCTGCACGGCGACACCCACCGGCTGCGTCACGATCGACCGCTGCAGGGTGGGGCGGGCGACCGGCTGGTACGTGTCGAGGTGCCGGGGTCGCCCTCGATCGGTGGGGTCTGGATCACCATCGATCCGATCGCCGACGAACCCTTCCAGGTCGAGCCGGTGTGGGCGCAAGGGCGTGATCTCGATGGTGAGAATTGAGTTTTACCCCTCAGCGGACTACTCTAGGGGATTCCCTTTTTCGCACCGTTCGCACCGAGGACAGAGTCTATGGGCGCCAGGACCCTCTACGACAAACTCTGGGATGAGCACGTCGTGCGCGTCGACGAGACCGGCACGGCACTGCTCTATATCGATCGTCAGCTGATCCACGAGGTCACTTCGCCCCAGGCCTTCGAGGGGCTGCGTCTGGCCGGGCGCCAGCCGTGGCGTACCACCGCGAACCTCGCGGTGCCGGATCACAACGTGCCCACCAGTGGCCGTGCCCAGGGCATCGCCGACCCGGTCTCGCGACTGCAGGTCGAGACCCTCGACGCCAACTGCGCCGAGTTCGGCATCCGCGAGTTCCCGATGTCCGACCAGCGCCAGGGCGTGGTGCACGTGATCGGTCCCGAGCAGGGCTTCACCCTGCCGGGTTCGACCGTGGTCTGCGGTGACTCCCACACCGCCACCCACGGCGCCTTCGGCGCCCTGGCCTTCGGCATCGGCACCTCCGAGGTCGAGCACGTGATGGCCACCCAGTGTCTGATCCAGCGCAAGTCGAAGTCGATGCTGATCCGCGTCGACGGCCAGCTCGGCGAGGGCGTCACCGCCAAGGACATCGTGCTTGCAGTGATCGGCAAGATCGGCACCGCCGGCGGCACCGGCTATGTCATCGAGTTCGCCGGCGAGGCGATCGAGGCGCTGACCATGGAAGGGCGCATGACGGTCTGCAACATGGCCATCGAGGCCGGGGCGCGCGCCGGGCTGATCGGCGTCGACGAGAAGACCGTGGAGTTCATGCGCGGGCGTCCGCTGGCCCCCGAGGGTGAGCTGTTCGAGCGTGCCGCCGCGCACTGGCGCACCCTGGTCACCGATCCGGGCGCCGCGTTCGACGAGGTCGTGGAGATCGACGCCGCCAGCATCGCGCCGCAGGTCACCTGGGGCACCTCGCCCGAGATGGTGCTCGACATCAACGGCCGGGTGCCGGATCCGGCCGCCGAGGCCGACGCGGTCAAGGCTGCCAGCATCCGTCGCGCGCTCGAGTACATGGGGCTCGAGGCGGGGATGGCGATTACCGACATCCGTCCCGACAAGGTCTTCATCGGCTCCTGCACCAACTCGCGCATCGAGGATCTGCGCGCCGCCGCCGAGATCGCCAAGGGCCGCAAGGTCGCCCCCGGCATCAAGCTGGCGATGGTGGTGCCGGGCTCGGGTCTGGTGAAAGAGCAGGCCGAGGCCGAGGGGCTCGACAAGGTCTTCGCCGAGGCCGGGTTCGAGTGGCGCGAGCCGGGCTGCTCGATGTGTCTGGCGATGAACGCCGACCGTCTGGAGCCGGGCGAGCGTTGCGCCTCGACCTCCAACCGTAACTTCGAGGGCCGTCAGGGGCAGGGTGGTCGCACCCACCTGGTGAGTCCCGCCATGGCCGCCGCCGCCGCGGTGACCGGGCACTTTGTCGACGTGAGGGAGCTGTGATGGAAGCGTTCAAGAACTTCACCGGCGTGGTGGCGCCGCTCGATCGGGCCAACATCGACACCGACGCGATCATCCCCAAGCAGTTCCTCAAGAGCATCCAGCGCACCGGCTTCGGTCCTTATCTGTTCGACGAGCTGCGCTATCTCGACCACGGCGAGCCGGGGATGGACTGCAGCAACCGTCCGCTCAACCCCGAGTTCGTGCTCAACGACGATCGTTACGCCAGCGCCGAGATCCTGCTCGCGCGCGAGAACTTCGGTTGCGGCTCCTCGCGCGAGCACGCCCCCTGGGCACTGGCCGACTTCGGCTTGCGGGTGATCCTGGCACCGAGCTTCGCCGATATCTTCTTCAACAACTGTTTCAAGAACGGCATCCTGCCGATCGTGCTGCCGGCCCCGGTGATCGACGCCCTGTTCGGCAAGGCGACCGGTCCCGAGGCACTGCGCATCACCGTCGACCTGCCCGGCCAGACGCTGATCCTCGATGACGCCACCCGCATCGCCTTCGACATCGACGCCGGCAACAAGCACCGGCTGATCGAGGGGCTCGACGACATCGGCCTCACCCTGCAGGAGGTCGACACCATCCGCGCCTACGAGGAGCGCCGTCGCGCCGAGGCGCCCTGGCTGTTCATCTGACCCGGTCGCCCGCGCCACCCCGGCGCGGGCGGGTCCTGACGGCCGCCGTTCGGGCGGCCATCGTCCAAGTATTCGGAGAAATCCCTTGAGCAAGAAGATTCTGGTTCTCGCCGGTGACGGTATCGGTCCCGAGATCGTCGCCGAGGCGATCAAGGTGCTCGACGCGCTGCAGGCCGAGGGCGCGATCGACGTGACCATGGAAGAGGCCCTGGTCGGCGGTGCGGCCTATGACGACTGCGGCGATCCGCTGCCGGCGGCCACCCTGGAGGCGGCCAAGGCCTCCGATGCGGTGCTGCTCGGCGCCGTGGGTGGGCCGAAGTGGGAGCCGCTGCATTTCTCCAAGCGTCCCGAGCGCGGTCTGCTCGGGCTGCGCGCCGGCCTGGGGCTGTTTGCCAACCTGCGCCCGGCCTTCCTCTACCCGCAGCTGGCCGACGCCTCCACCCTCAAGTCCGAGGTGGTCTCCGGGCTCGACATCATGATCGTGCGCGAGCTGACCGGCGGTATCTACTTCGGTGAGCCGCGCGGCGTCGAGACCCTGGAGTCGGGCGAGCGCTACGGCTACAACACCCTCTGCTACAAGGAGTCCGAGGTCGAGCGCATCTGCCGCGTTGCCTACGACATCGCCATGAAGCGCGGCAAGCGGGTGTGCTCGGTCGACAAGGCCAACGTGCTCGAGGTCACCGAGATGTGGCGCGAGGTGGCGATCGAGACCGCCGCCGACTACCCCGAGATCGAACTCTCGCACATGTATGTCGACAACGCCTCGATGCAGCTGGTGCGCGCGCCCAAGCAGTTCGACGTGATGGTCACCACCAACATGTTCGGCGACATCCTCTCCGACTGCGCGGCCATGCTCACCGGCTCGATCGGCATGCTGCCCTCGGCCTCGCTCAACGCCGAGGGCCAGGGCATGTACGAGCCGATCCACGGCTCGGCCCCCGATATCGCCGGTCGCGGCATCGCCAACCCGCTGGCCACCATCCTCTCGGTGGCGATGATGCTGCGCTACTCGCTCGACGCGGGCGAGGCGGCCGATCGCATCGAGGCGGCGGTCTCCAAGGTGCTCGATCAGGGCCTGCGCACCGGCGACATCATGTCCGAGGGCATGCGCCAGGTCGGCACCGCCGAGATGGGCGATGCGGTGGTCGCGGCGCTGCGCGCCTGAGCCGATCGCGCCGAACGCCGGTCGGGACGGAACGCGTCGGTATGCCGACGCGCCGCCCCGGCGGGCGAATCCAGATCAGATGACTGTGGGGTGAGAACAATGCAACGGGTTGGTTTCGTCGGCTGGCGAGGCATGGTGGGCTCCGTGTTGATGGAGCGGATGCGTGCCGAGGGGGACTTCGCGCACATCACCGAGCCGGTGTTCTTCTCCACCTCGCAGGCCGGGCAGCCCGGTCCCGATGTGGGGCGGGGCGCCCAACCGCTGCGCGACGCCGATTCGCTCGACGCGCTGGCGGAGATGGACGTCATCCTCAGCTGTCAGGGCGGCGACTACACCAAGCGCGTCCACCCGCAGCTGCGTGCGCGCGGCTGGGACGGCTACTGGATCGACGCCGCCTCGGCGCTGCGCATGGCGCCGGAGTCGACCATCGTCCTCGACCCGGTCAATCGCGAGGTCATCGACGCGGCGCTCGCCGCCGGTCGGCGTGACTTCGTCGGCGGCAACTGCACCGTCAGTCTGATGCTGATGGCCATCGGCGGGCTGTTCCGCGCCGGCGCGGTGGAGTGGGTCAGCGCCATGACCTATCAGGCCGCCTCGGGCGCCGGTGCACGCAACATGCGCGAGCTGCTGGCGCAGATGGACGCGCTGCACGAGTCGGTCGCGCCGCAGCTGGCCGATCCCGGCTCGGCGATCCTCGAGATCGACCGCGGCGTGACCGCGGCGATGCGGGACTCGGCCTTCCCGACCGAGAGTTTCGGGGTACCGCTCGCCGGCAGCCTGATCCCCTGGATCGACACCCAGCTCGACAACGGTCAGAGCCGCGAGGAGTGGAAGGGCCAGGCCGAGACCAACAAGATCCTCGGCATCGACCCCGCCGCGCCGCTGCCGATCGACGGGATCTGCGTGCGTATCGGCGCGATGCGCTGTCACAGTCAGGCGCTGACCATCAAGCTCTCGCGTGATCTCGAACTCGACGAGATCGAGCGCCTGATCGCCGCGGCCAATCCCTGGGCGCGGGTGATCCCCAACGAGCGCGAGCGCACCATGCGCGAACTCTCGCCGGCGGCGGTCACCGGGACGCTCGAGGTGCCGGTGGGGCGGCTGCGCAAGATGAACCTCGGTCCACGCTATCTCTCGGCCTTCACCGTCGGCGATCAGCTGCTGTGGGGCGCGGCCGAGCCGCTGCGGCGGATGCTCACGATCCTGCTCGCGCAGGGTGCCTGAAATCAAGGATGTTTGCTTGGTGCGCGTCGACCGATCGGATATAGTCGGGAGTCATTTCGTTCGGCCCGTCGGGAGTCGCTCGGGATCCGGCCGACGGATCGTCGCTGCACAAGGTGCATGAGGGAGGACGATGTCTCGCAATCTCACTCTGGCGTCGGTCCTGGCGCTGACCCTGGTCGTGACCGACGCGGGTGCGCTCGGGCTGGGAGGCCTGCAGACGTACTCGGCGTTGAACCAGCCCTTCCGGGGCGACATCGCGCTCATCGACGTCGACCCGGATACCCTGGATACGGTACGCATCGAGCTGGCGCCCGCCGAGGCGTTCAATCGGGCCGGGCTCGAGCGCTATCACTATCTCACCCAGCTCGAGTTCGAACCCGCGGTCAGCGAGGGCGGACTGCCGATCGTCCGGATCACCAGTCGGGAGCCGATCCGCGAGCCCTATCTCGACTTCCTGGTCGCGGCCACCTGGCCCGAGGGTCAGCTGGTGCGCGGCTATACCGTGCTCCTCGACCCGCCGGTGAGCACCCCGTCGCGTGCCCCGGCAGTCACCGCGCCGCGGGTCTCCGAGCGGCCCGCACGCACGCCGACGCCCTCGCGCGCGCCCCTCGAACAGACCGCGCCGAGTCCGCAGTCAGCGCCTGCCGCCATCGAGCTGCCCGAGGGCGTCGATCCCTCGGTCTTCCCCGTCCAGGTCGGCCCGGTCCCCGAGGGGATGGGGCTGTGGCAGTTCGCGCTCGAGTCCAAGTCCCAGGGGGCGAGCCTGGCGCAGACCGCGATGGCGCTCTATCGCGCCAACCAGGACGCCTTCATCCGCGGTGACATCAACCGTCTGGTCGCCGGCGAGACCCTGACCATCCCCTCCGCCGAGGAGCTGTTCGCACTCGATCCGGCGGTCGCGCAGACCGAGTTCCAGGCGGCGATGCGGGGCGAGTCGGTCAACCGCGCGCCCCTGGCGCCGCCACCGCCCGAGCCGGCGCGGCTGAGGATCGCCGGCGAGGTCGGCGAGATGCCCGGTGGTGACGACGAGGCGCAACCCGGCGGCACCTCATCGCCGGCGCGCTCGGCTGAGGTGGTGGCGCTCGAGCAAGAGCTGATGACGGTGATGCAGGCGCACGAGAGCGCCCGTCAGGAGACGCTGGAGCTGCGCGCGCACATCCGCGAGCTCGAATCCCAGCTCGTCGAGATCAAGGAACTGCTGCGCGCCCGCAATGCCGAGGTGGTGCGGCTGCAGACGGCGGCCACGACGGCGGTGGACGATGGCGACTCGACGGCCGCCGCCGAGCCGATGGCCTCCTCGGTCGCTGCTGCGCCTGAACCCGTGACCGAGCCCGCAGCGAGCGAGACGCCCGCGCCCGTGGTGAGCGAGCGGGAGGCGTCCACCGTCAGCGAGCCGGCGCCGAGCAAGTCGCCGCGCCAGCCGCCACCGCCAGTCGTCGAGCCGACGCCCGAGGCGTCCGACTCGCTCTGGCACGCGCTGCTGTTGCCGCTGGCCGGATTCGCCGCGATCGCCGCGCTCGGGCTGATCGGCTTTTCCTGGTGGTCCTCACGCCGGCGCCAGCGTGAGGACACCGAGCTGGTCTCGACCCTGGATATCGAGTCCGAGTTCGAGCCGCTCGACGTGCCGGCGCGTCGCACCGCCGAGCAGGACACCCGGATCAGCGAGGCGGCGGAGCTGTCGGCCCTGGCCGACGAGGATGCCTCGGGCTCGCCCTTCTCCTCGCTCACCCAGTTCGACTCGACCCTCGACGAGGCCGATCCGCTCTCCGAGGCCGATATCTATATCGCCTATGGTCGCTATGACGAGGCGGTGCGGCTGTTGCGCGGCGAACTCGATGCCGCGCCGGAGCGGATGGATCTGCGGCTCAAGCTCGCCGAGGCGTACTTCGCCACGCGCGATGTCGCGGCCCTGGAGGCGTTGCTCGAGGACGGTCGCGCCGCCGATGGCGAGCGCATCGATCCGACGGGGTGGCAGCGTCTGCTCGAGATGCACTCGGCCCTTGCCGCCGGCAGCGGTGCAGAGGCCGCGCCACCGCCGGCTGGCGATGTCGAAGCGGCGGGGCTCGACCTGCCATCGGCCTCGCAGGAGTCGATCTCCCTGCATCTCGAGGATGTCGCCGATCCGGCGCCCGCACCCTCCGAGGACAAGCCCCGGCCCGAGTCCGAGCCCGAGGCCAGGGACGATGATTTCGATCTGCCGCTGCTGTTCGACGACACCGATCTCGAGGAGCCTGCGGCGGCCAAGACACCGCCCCCCGCCCGTGGCGATGGCGCCGGTGGCGAGCGGATTGCGGCCTCGCGTCCATCCGCCCCCGAGGCGTCGCTCGATCCCGGCGCGGCGTCGAAGTCCGCCGCCGACGACTCCGAGCTGATGCTGACCCTGGAGGATCTCGACGGCTTCTCCGATACCGACCTGGCGCCGCAGAGCACGCCCCAGCCGCTCGCGCCCGAGTCCTCTGCCCGTCCCGCGGGCGGGGGCGAGGTCAAGCCGGTGGCCGATACCGACCCCAGCGAGTTCCTGCTCTCGCAGTGGGAGATGGACTCCGGGCTGTGGGACGAGAACGCCACCAAGCTCGATCTCGCCCGTGCCTATCTCGACATGGACGACAAGGAGGCCGCGCGCGGGATCCTCGAAGAGGTGATCGCCGACGGCCGCGAGGACCAGCGCCAGGAGGCTCGTCAACTCCTCGACAAGCTGGGGTGACGGGGCGCGCATGAAACGATCGATCGCCCCCGCGCGGCGGGGGTGGGACACGTCCGTGTCCCTGCAGCCATTCACAGGAGAGAGACCGGCGTGACGCCTGGACGAATCGTGATGGGCGTCGAGTACGACGGCTCTGACTTCCACGGCTGGCAGACCCAGGTCGGGGTGCGCACCGTGCAACAATGCCTCGAGGCGGCGATCTCGCGGGTCGCCGATCATCCGCTCGGCGTACAGTGCGCCGGGCGCACCGACACCGGCGTCCATGCCTTCGAGCAGGTGGTGCACTTCGACACCACCGCCTCGCGCAGCGAGCGCTCCTGGGTGCTCGGCACCAACGTCAACCTGCCGCCCGACGTGGCGGTGCGTTGGGCGCACCGGGTCGAGGGCGATTTCCATGCGCGTTTCAGCGCGGTGGCGCGCCACTATCGCTATCAGCTGCAGGTGCGTCGCACCCGCTCGCCGCTCGCGCGCAACCGTGCCGTCTGGGTCCACGACGCCCTTGACCTGGCGCGGATGCGCGAGGCCGCGCGCGCGCTGGTCGGCGAGCACGACTTCTCCAGCTTCCGCGCCGTGGCCTGCCAGGCCAAGAGCCCGGTGCGCCGGGTGCACTATCTCGAGGTCGACGCCGAGGACGATCTGGTGGTCCTGCGTATCGGTGCCAACGGCTTCCTCCATCACATGGTGCGCAACATCGCCGGGGTGCTGGTGGCGATCGGTCGCGGTGAGGCCGAGGTCGGTTGGACCCGCGAACTGCTGGAGGTCTGCGATCGTACCCGCGGTGGCGTCACCGCACCGCCCCAGGGGCTGTTTTTCGTGCGCGCCGACTATCCCGAACACTTCGCCCTGCCGCAGGCGGTGTATCGCACGCCGTTGCAGCGGCTGGCGGCGGACTGAGGCCCCGGGAGGTTTACGCCATGATCAGGACCCGGGTTAAGATCTGTGGGCTGACCCGCGCGGCGGACATCGACGCGGCGGCCGCCGCCGGCGCCGACGCCGTCGGGCTGGTGTTCCATCCCGACAGCCCGCGCGCCGTCTCCATCGCGCAGGCGCGCTCACTGTGCGAGCGGTTGCCGCCCTTCGTCACCGCCGTGGGCTTGTTCGTCGACGCCGACCCCGAGCGGGTGCGCGAGACCCTGCGCCAGGTGCCGCTGGAGCTGCTGCAGTTCCACGGCGAGGAGTCGCCCGAGTATTGCGCGGCCTTCGGGCGGCGCTGGATCAAGGCGGTGCGGATGCGCCCGGGTATCGTGCTCGAGGCGGTGTGCGCGCGCTATGCCGGCGGCGCCGGGCTGTTGCTCGATACCTATCGCGCCGGGGTCGCCGGGGGCACCGGGGAGCGTTTCGACTGGGCGCGGATCCCGCAGGCGCTGCGCGGCGAGATCGTGCTCGCCGGTGGTCTCGCACCGGACAACGTCGCCGCGGCGATCGCCGCGGTGCGGCCCTTCGGCGTCGACGTCAGTGGTGGCGTCGAGGCGTCGAAAGGGGTCAAGGATCACGCAAAGATTTCCGCCTTCATGACAGGGGTAAGAGATGGCGACAGATGCCGATAGCACGCGTCCGCTGAGCCAGCGGGCCGCCAGCCAGGGGCACTACGACCTGCCCGACGCCGATGGTCACTTCGGGCCCTATGGCGGTACCTTCGTGCCCGAGACGCTGGTCTATGCGCTCGACGAGTTGCGCGAGGCCTATGAGCGGTTTCGCGAGGATCCCGAGTTCCTCGCCGAACTCGACGCCGATCTGCGCGACTATGTCGGTCGCCCCTCGGCGCTCTATCACGCCAAGCGCTGGAGCCGCGAGCTCGGCGGCGCGCAGATCTATCTCAAGCGCGAGGACCTCAATCACACCGGCGCGCACAAGGTCAACAACACCATCGGCCAGGCGCTGCTGGCGCGGCGCATGGGCAAGACCCGGATCATCGCCGAGACCGGCGCCGGTCAGCACGGCGTGGCCACCGCCACGGTCGCCGCGCGGCTCGGGCTCGAGTGCGTGGTCTACATGGGTGAGGTCGACGTCGCCCGCCAGGAGGCCAACGTCTATCGCATGCGTCTGCTCGGCGCCGAGGTGGTGCCGGTCAAGTCCGGCTCGCGCACCCTCAAGGACGCGATGAACGAGGCGATGCGCGACTGGGTCACCAACATCGACAACACCTTCTACATCATCGGCACGGTCGCCGGGCCACACCCCTATCCGGCGATGGTGCGCGATTTCCAGACGGTGATCGGTCGCGAGGCGCGGGCGCAGATGCTCGAGCGTACCGGGCGCCTGCCCGATGCCCTGGTCGCCTGTGTCGGCGGCGGCTCCAACGCCATCGGGCTGTTCCACCCCTTCCTCGGCGACACCTCGGTGGCGATCTATGGGGTTGAGGCCGGCGGCGAGGGTATCGCCACCGGCCGTCACGCCGCGCCGCTGTGCGCCGGCACCCCCGGGGTGCTGCACGGCAACCGCACCTATCTGATGGAGGACGCCGACGGCCAGATCATCGAGACCCACTCGATCTCGGCCGGGCTCGACTATCCCGGTGTCGGCCCCGAGCACGCCTGGCTCAAGGACTGCGGCCGTGTCAGCTATGACGCGGTCACCGATGCCGAGGTGATCGACGCCTTCCACCACCTCACCCGCACCGAGGGCATCATCCCCGCGCTCGAGTCCAGCCATGCGCTGGCCTATGTGCAGAAGATCGCTCCCGGGATGCGCGCCGATCAGAGCATCCTGGTGAACCTCTCCGGGCGCGGGGACAAGGACATGCACACGGTCGCCAAACTCGATGGGTTGACGCTATGAGCCGGATCTCGACACGTTTCGAACAGCTGCGCGCGGCGCATCGTACCGCGCTGATCCCCTTCATCACCGCCGGCGACCCGCGTCCCGAGACCACCGTCGAGCTGATGCACGCGATGGTCGCAGCCGGCGCCGACCTGATCGAACTGGGGGTGCCGTTCTCCGACCCCATCGCCGACGGCCCGGTGATCCAACGTGCCACTGAGCGCGCCCTCGCGCGCGGTGTCTCGCTCAGCGACGTGCTGGAGATGGTGCGCCAGTTCCGCGAGCGTGATGCCGATACCCCGGTGGTGGCCATGGGCTATCTCAACCCGATCGAGGTGATGGGCTACGGGCGCTTCGCCCGCGCCGCCGCCGCGGCCGGGCTCGACGGCGCGCTGATCGTCGACGTGCCCCCGGAGGAGGGGCATGAGCTGGTCCAGGCGCTGCGGACCGAATCGGTCGATCTGGTGTATCTGCTGGCGCCGACCTCGACCGAGCGGCGGATCTCGCGCATCGGCGAGGTCGCCTCGGGCTTTGTCTACTACGTCTCGGTCAAGGGTGTGACCGGGGCGGCCAACCTCGATGTCGACGAGGTGGCCGCCAAGGTCGAGACCATCCGCGCGCGCATCCCGCTGCCGGTTGGTGTCGGCTTCGGCATCAAGGACGGCGAGACCGCCGCGCGGGTGGCCGCCGTTGCCGACGCGGTGATCGTCGGCAGCGCCATCGTCAAGCAGATCGAGGCGCTGGCCGAGACGCCCGAGGCGATTGCGCCGACCATTGGGGACTTCATCGCCGAGCTGCGTGGCGCCATCGACGCTGCCGACGCGGCCGCCAACCGACCCGAGCAGGTAACATCGTGAAGCAGGCAGTCGACAAGAGCAAAAGCTGGTTCGAGAAACTGGTCACCAGCCGCATCCGCACCGAGGCGAGCAACAAGCGCGCCGTGCCCGAAGGCGTCTGGGCCAAGTGTCCGGGCTGTCAGGCGATCCTCTATCGTGCCGAGCTCGAGCGCAATCTCGAGGTCTGTCCCAAGTGCAACCATCACAACCGTCTCACCGCGCGCAAGCGTCTCGAGGCCTTTCTCGACCCCGACTCGCGTGAGGAGATCGGCGCCGAGCTCGAGTCGCTCGATCCGCTCAAGTTCAAGGACCTGAAGAAGTACAAGGATCGCGTCGCCCAGGCGCAGAAGCAGAGCAGCGAGAAAGAGGCGCTGATCACCATGCGCGGCGAGCTCAAGGGCGAGCCGATCGTGGCCAGCGCCTTCGAGTTCAAGTTCATGGGCGGTTCCATGGGCTCGGTGGTCGGCGAGCGCTTTGTGCGCGGTGTGGAGGCGGCGATCGAGCAGTCCTCGCCCTATGTCTGCTTCTCCGCCAGTGGCGGCGCGCGGATGCAGGAGAGCCTGTTCTCGTTGATGCAGATGGCCAAGACCAGCGCGGCGCTCGGGCGCATGCGCGAGCGTGGACTGCCCTTCGTCTCGGTGCTCACCGACCCGACCATGGGCGGCGTCTCGGCCAGTCTGGCGATGCTCGGCGACATCAACATCGCCGAGCCCGGCGCGCTGATCGGCTTTGCCGGACCGCGGGTGATCGAACAGACCGTGCACGAGAAGCTCCCCGAGGGCTTCCAGCGCAGCGAGTTCCTGCTCGAGAAGGGGGCGATCGACATGATCCTCGATCGTCGCGATCTGCGCGAGCGGCTCGCCGACCTGCTGGCGATCCTCGGCCACCGGCCGCGCTACTGCCGTACCGTGGTGCCGGTCTGACGATGCGCTTCGACACCCTTGAGGCCTGGCTCGACTGGCAGGCCGCGCTGCACCCGCGGACGATGGAGCTTGGGCTCGATCGGGTCCGCGCGGTGTGGCGGCGTCTCGAGCACGGTCCCTTCGCCTGCCCGGTGATCTCCGTCGCCGGCACCAACGGCAAGGGCTCCTGCGTGGCCATGCTCGAGGCCACCGCGCTGGCTGCCGGTTATCGCTGCGGCACCTACGGCTCGCCGCATCTGGTGCACTACAACGAGCGTATCCGCATCGACGGCGAACCGGTCGACGACGCCGCGCTGATCGGCGCCTTCGACCGTATCGACCAGGCCCGGGGCGAGATCTCGCTGACCTATTTCGAGTTCGCCACCCTGGCCGCGCTCGATCTCTTCGCGCGCGCCGGGCTCGATCTGGTGGTGCTCGAGGTCGGGCTCGGCGGACGGCTCGATGCGGTCAACCTGATCGATGCCGATGTCGCCGTGGTGACCTCGATCGGGCTCGACCATACCGATTGGCTGGGCGAGAGTCTCGATGACATCGCCCGCGAGAAGGCGGGGATCTTCCGTCCCGCTCGCGCCGCGGTGATCGGTCAGCGCGACGCGCCGGCGGCCCTGCGCGAGGCCGCGCTCGGCTGCGGCGCGCGTCCGCTGCAGCTGGGTGTGGAGTTCGACCGTCACGGCGCCGAGGCCGGCTGGGAGTGGCAGGGCCCCGATGGTCGCCGTCACGCGCTGCCGTTGCCGGCGATGCGCGGCGAGTTCCAGCGCGACAACGCCGCCGCGGCGATCACCGCGCTCGATGCCCTGCGCGAGCGCCTGCCGATCCCGCGCAACGCCTTGCGTCAGGGGCTCGGGCGCGCCCGCCTGCCGGGGCGCTTCCAGGTGTTGCCGGGGACGCCGAGCCATATCCTCGATGTCGCCCACAACGCCCAGGCCGCCGCCGCGTTGGCCACCAATCTGCGCGCCTTCGCCAGTCGTGGTCTGGCGGTGCGGGTGGTGTTGGCGATGCTCGCCGACAAGGAGCCGGAGGCGCTGTTTGCGGCGCTCGCCGATCAGGTCACGCACTGGTACCTGACCGAGACCGACGATGCCCGCGCCATGGCGCGCGAGACGCTGCGCGCGCGTCTGGGTGCGGCCGGACTCGCCGCCGAGGACTGTAGCCTCTGCGTCGACCCGGCGGAGGCGCTGGCGCGCGCCGATGCCGCCAGCGAGGGCGAGGACTGCGTGCTGGTGTGTGGATCCTTCACCACCGTCGGGGCGGCGCTGCGGGTGCTCGGGCACGGCTGATATACTCTCGCCAGGGCGGGCGTCCCGGCCCGCTCCTCGGCCGGGAGTGCCATTCGAGTCATCACGCAGCCGGACGGCTGCGTTCGCTATCGTGGGTGAAGTGTCATGCGTGAAGGTGCCAAGAGACGATTGACAGGGGCGGTGGTAATCGTCGCGCTGGTGGTGATCTTCGTGCCCATGCTCTTCGAGCAACCACCGCTGACCCCGCCCGAGCCGATCCCCGCCGCGATCCCCGAGCAGCCGCCCTTTGCCGATCGCTTCCGCTCCGAGTCCTATCTGGCACCCGACGAGGACGTCGACGAGGTCATCGCGCCGAGGCCGCTGCCCCAGGTCCAACCTCAGGCTGCCTTCCAGACGCCGCGGGAGTCTGTGCCGGAGCCGGAGCCGATGCGCCAGTCCCGCCCGCAGCCCGAGCCTGCGCCGAGCGTCCAGCCCCGTCCAGAGCTGCGTCAGCAGCAGGCGCCGGCCACGCAGTTGCCCTCCTGGGTGGTGCAGGTCGCCAGCCTCGGTACCGCCGCCGGCGCCGCCGAGCTCGAGGCGCGGTTGCGCGCCGCCGGCTACTCGGCCTTCGTCGAACAGGCCGAGGTCAACGGCAAGCGCTACTACCGCGTCCGCGTCGGTCCCGAGATCGATCGTGTCGATGCCGAGCGCGCCGCGACCATGCTGCGCGATCGCCAGGGGCTCGAGACCCTGATTCAGCGCTACCCCTGAGGCCGCATCGGCGATGACCGGGGTCGACCTGGCGTTGCTCGGCCTGGTGCTGTTCTCGGCCTTGATCGGCCTCGCCCGGGGCCTGATCCGCGAGTCGTTCTCGCTCGGCGCCTGGGTCATCGCCCTGCTGTTCGCCTGGACCCAGCACCGCGCATTCGCCGCGGTACTCGCCGACTGGGTCGCACAGCCGGCCCTCGCCCTGGCGCTGGCCTTCGCGCTCTTGCTGGTCGTGGTGCTGCTGCCCGGCGCGGTGCTCGGCGCCATCCTCGGGCGCCTCACCGAGAGGGTCGGCCTGGCGCTGCCGGATCGTCTGCTGGGGCTGGTGTTCGGCACGCTGCGCGGGGTGCTGATCGTGGCGTTCGCGGTATTCCTCGCCGCCCTGACCCCATTGCCAGAATCTGCCTGGTGGCAGGATTCGAGCCTGATCGGCGGCCTCGAGGGCATCGCCCAGCGTATCCTCGAGCGCCTGCCGGCCTCGCTCGGTGCCCGCTTCGGGTGAGGGCGGGACCAGCTACCAGCCGCCAGCCGCCAGTCGCCAGTCGCCAGTGGGGATGGGTGGCGCCCATATGGCGGCAGTGGCTGATGTCTTGCGGCGACGACGGGAGGAACAGCGCCTACTGGAAGCTGGTGGCTGACGGCTGGTAGCTAATAGCGTTTCCCTTCGCGTTCTTCGCGGCTTTGCGGTTCAATCCGCTGGCCGCTGGCGGGCTTGGAATGCGCCCTCCGGCCCCGATCTTGGGCGTTGTGGGTTGCGGGGGCAGGGCGTATCGGGTAATTTCGATCGTTTCCATTCCACCCAATTTCGGTTGTCGTCATCCTCCGTGGCGGCAGACGCGCGAGGACCTCATGTGCGGGATCGTCGGCATCGTCGGTAAGGGCCCTGTTAATCAGTCGCTTTACGACGCGCTCCTAGTTTTGCAGCACCGCGGCCAGGACGCCGCCGGTATCGTCACCTGCGAGGGTGGGCGCTTGCACCTGCGCAAGGACAACGGACTGGCTCGTGACGTGTTCCGTACCTCGCACATGATCCAGCTGCGTGGCGACATGGGCGTGGGACACGTGCGCTATCCCACCGCCGGCGCCTCCAGCTCGGCCGAGGCCCAGCCCTTCTACGTCAACTCGCCCTACGGCATCGTGCTCGCGCACAACGGCAATCTGACCAACGCCGATGCGCTCAAGCGCGACCTGTTCGTCGACGATCTGCGCCACCTCAACACCGACTCCGACTCCGAGGTGTTGCTCAACATCTTCGCCCATGAGCTGCAAAGCCAGGGCAAGCTGAACATCGAGGAAGAGGACGTCTTCCAGGCCGTGGCCGGGGTGCACCGGCGCTGTCGCGGCGGCTATGCGGCGGTGGCGATGATCCCGGGCTTCGGCGTGCTCGGCTTCCGCGATCCGCACGGCATCCGTCCGCTGGTCTACGGCTATCGCGAGACCGCCGATGGTCACGAGTACATGATCGCCTCGGAGAGCGTCGCGCTCGATACCAGCGGCTTCAAGCTGATCGGTGATGTCGCCCCCGGCGAGGCGGTGCTGATCACCCTCGACGGCAAGCTCCACACCCATCAGTGCGCCGCCGAGCCGGTGCTCTCGCCCTGTCTGTTCGAGTTCGTCTATTTCGCCCGCCCCGACTCGATCATCGACAACATCTCGGTGCACAAGGCACGTTCGCGGATGGGCAAGAAGCTCGCGACCAAGATCAAGCGCGAGTGGGGCGATCATGACATCGATGTCGTGATCCCGGTGCCCGACACCAGTCGCACCGCCGCGCTGCAGCTGGCCAACCATCTCGGCGTGCCCTATGCCGAGGGCTTCATCAAGAACCGCTATATCGCCCGGACCTTCATCATGCCGGGGCAGAAGGTGCGCAAGAAGTCGGTGCGCCAGAAGCTCAACGCCATCGATCTGGAGTTCCGCCGCAAGAACGTGCTGCTGGTCGACGACTCGATCGTGCGCGGCACCACCTCGCAGCAGATCATCCAGATGGCGCGCGATGCCGGTGCCAACCGGGTCTATCTCGCCTCGGCCGCGCCGCCGGTGCGCTACCCCAACGTCTACGGCATCGATATGCCGGCGGCCAGCGAGCTGATCGCTTCGGGTCGCACCGAGGCGGAGATCTGTGCCGAGCTCGGCGCCGACGGCCTGATCTTCCAGGACCTCGAGGACCTGATCGACGCGGTGCAGAAGAAGGGCAAGAGCCATGTCGATCGCTTCGATACCTCGGTCTTCGACGGCAACTATGTGACCGGGGACGTGACCCCGGAATACCTCCGCGCCCTCGAGGCCAATCGCAACGACGGCGCCAAGGAACAGCGCTCAGCGCGCAGCGAGAGTGTCATTGACCTGCACAACTCAGTCTGATCCGGGTCTCCCGGAGGAGTCGGCTGGCGCCACGGTGGCGCCGGGCTTTGCCACGCGTGCGGTACGCGCCGGTCAGCGGCGCACGCCCGAGGGCGAGCACGCCGAGCCCATCTTCACCACCTCGAGCTTCGTCTTCTCGAGCGCGGCCGAGGCCGCCGCGCGCTTCGCCGGTGAGGCCGAGGGCAACATCTATTCGCGCTTCACCAACCCCACGGTGCGGACCTTCGAGGAGCGGCTGGCCGCGCTCGAAGGCGGCGAGTGTTGCGTCGCCGCCGCCTCCGGGATGGCCGCGATCCTCGCGCTCTGTCTCGGGACCCTCGAGGCCGGGGATCACGTGGTGGTCTCGCGCAGCGTGTTCGGCAGTACCAGCTCGCTGTTCAGCAAATATCTCGCCCGCTTCGGGGTGGCGACGACCTTCGTCCCGCTCTCCGATCCCGCCGCCTGGGAGGCGGCGATCGGGACGAAGACGCGGATGCTGTTCTGCGAGACGCCGTCGAACCCGCTCACCGAGATGGCCGATCTGCGCGAGCTGGCCGAGATCGCACATCGAGGCGGCTGCCGGCTGGTGGTCGACAACTGCTTCTGCACCCCGGCACTGCAGCGTCCGCTCGAACTCGGGGCCGATGTGGTGGTGCATTCGGCGACCAAGTATCTCGATGGTCAGGGGCGCTGTGTCGGTGGCGCCGTGGTCGGTGATCGCAAGTTGGTCGGCGAGGCGGTGTTCGGCGTGATGCGGACCGCCGGCCCGACGATGAGTCCGTTCAACGCCTGGGTCTTCCTCAAGGGGCTCGAGACGCTCGAGCTGCGGATGCAGGCGCATACACGCGCCGCCGAGCAGCTCGCCCACTGGCTCGACGACCATCCGGCGGTGGCGCGGGTCCATTACCCGGGGCTGCCCCAGCATCCCCAGCACCATCTGATCGGCACCCAGCAGCGCAGCGGCGGCGGTATCGTCTCCTTCGAGGTGCGCGGTGCGCGCGCCGAGGCCTGGCGGGTGATCGACTCGACGCGGATGATCTCGATCACCGCCAACCTCGGTGATGCCAAGACCACCATCACCCATCCGGCGACCACGACCCACGGTCGACTCAGTGCCGCGGAGCGCGCCGACGCCGGTATCACTGAGTCGCTGCTGCGGGTCGCGGTGGGGCTGGAGTCGGTGGCCGACATCCAGGCCGACCTGGCGCGAGGGCTGGCGGTGTCGTGACGGCCCTGGAACTGATCTGCCCGGGACTGCTCGGCCCCCTGCCGCTACGTCCCGAGCCCTTTCCGATACTGCCCAATCTCGACCGTCTACTGGCACGTGCGAGTGTCGTCGACGGGGTTGCCAGCGATCCTTTCGCCGCGCTGTTCGCCGCCTTCGGCATCGCCGCCGAGCCAGGCTGTGATCTGCCCAGTGCGCCCTTGTGTCTGCTCGGCGACGCCCCCGAACTGCTCGCCGGAGAGGGCGCTGCCGCTTACTGGCTGCATGCCGATCCGGTCTACCTGCGCCCGGACATGGAGCGGTTGCGGCTCTTCGAACTCGAGCGCTTCGCACTCGACGCCGAGGAGGCCGCGGCGCTGGTGGCGAGCTTCAACGATCACTTCGCCGACGACGGACTGGAGTTGGTTGCGCCGACCCCGCAGCGCTGGTATCTACGCCTGGCGCGGCCGCCCGCGCTGCGTACCACGCCGCTCTATCGGGTGATGGGCGAGGCGCTCAGCCCGGATGCGATCAGCGGCGACGATGCGCTGGCCTGGAACCGGCTGCTCAACGAGGTGCAGATGCTGTTCTTCGCCGATCCGGTCAATCGCGCCCGCGAGGCGCGTGGCGAGCCGGTGGTCAACGGACTCTGGCCCTGGGGCGGGGGACGGCTGCCGGCGGCGCCGGGGCGGGGGCCTGCCCTGGTGGTGGGCGAGCATCCGCTCACCCACGGGCTGGCACACTGGGCCGGGGTGGGGCACCGCACCCCGGCCCAGTGGTTGCAAGACCCGGCGCTCGGCGAGCGGGGTGTCCTGATCTATGACGAGAGCCCCTGGCGGGCGCTGCACGGGCGCGATCTTGGCGCCTGGTCCGATGCCCTGGTCGCCTGTGATGCCGCGCTCGCCGCGCCGCTGCGCGCGTTGCGTCGGCAGCGCTGGTCGGAGGTCGTGCTCGATCCCTGTGCCGGGACCCGCTATCGCACCTCGGGCTGGGGGCTGTTGCGCGGGTGGCGTCGGCGCGGGTTGCGCGCGCACTGCCGGCTCGCCCGGCGCTGAGGGCTCAGCCCGCGACCGCGAGGTCGAGCGGCTGGGCCTGGAGCAGCTGGAGCGCGGCCCGGGTCTCGACCTCGAGGATGAAGCCGCGCTTGCCGCCGTTGATATAGATCCGCGGCAGTTCGAGGATGCCGCGCTCGCAATAGACCGGCATCGGGTGACGGGTCCCGAACGGCGAGGTGCCGCCGACCCGGTAGCCGGAGTGCCGATCGGCGACCTCGGGCGCGCAGGGGCGCACCCGCTTGGTGCCGATGGCGCGCGCCAGGTGCTGGGTGGCGACCTGACAGTCGCCGTGCATCAGCACGACCAATGGCCGCGCATCGGCGTCCTCCATGATCAATGTCTTGACCACCAGGTGCTCGTCGACGCCGAGTGTCGCCGCCACCTGCGCCGTACCGCCGCCGCTGACATAGTCGTAGCAGTGCGGGGTGAAGGCGATGCCGGCGGCACGCAGCGCCCTGACCGCCTGGGTGACCGGGTGTTTCTCCTTGGCCATGTTCCTCCCCTCGTTCAGTGTCGCCGCCACACCAGGATGCGGTTGTTCGTCGGCATCGCATGTTCGGCCAGCGCCTCGAAGCCGTTGTCCTCGGCCAGCCCCAGCAGCCAGGTGCGATCGCGCACCCCCATCGCCGGGTCGCGCGCGCGCAGCCAGGCGTCGAAGGCGGCGTTGCTCTCGCTGGTCGGTCGGCCATCCTCGTGGAAGGGGCCGTAGAGGGCGAAGAGCCCACCGGGGGCGAGTACCTCGCCGAGTCCACTGAACATCGCCGCGACCGCCGCGACCGGCATGATGTGCGCGGTGTTGGCGCTGAAAGCGGCGTCGAACCCGGGTGTCGGCCAGGGATCGCGCAGCACGTCGAGCGCGATCGGCTCGGGCAGGTTGGGCAGCGCCGCCTCGCCGATCCACTGACGCATCCCCGGCAACTCGTCGGCGCGGTCGCTGCACTGCCAGCACAGCTCGGGCAGTGCCGCGGCGAAATGGACCCCGTGCTGCCCGGTGCCGCTGCCGATCTCCAGCAACCGGCGCCGTCCGGCATAGAGCGGGGCGATCACCGCGAGGATGGGGGCGCGATTCTGATCGCAGGACTCGGCGTAGGGCTTGGTGGTCGATTGCATCGGTGGACTCGTATGTGGTGGCGACGACAGCGCCTCGATCGGCCACAGGATGCCGCGCGCCGGGAGCGGTCGCAAGTCAGCTGCCAGCTATCAGCTTCCAGCTATCAGCTTCCAGCTATCAGCTGCCAGCCGCCAGTGGCCGCCTGCCCCCAAGCGCTGGCACCAAGCGCGTGTGATGGCAGGCAATGCCGTCGTCAGGGGCGCATACTCACTGGCGGCTGGCGGCTGGCGGCTGGCGGCTGGCGGCTGGCGGCTGGCGGCTGGTACTGGAGCCCGTGGCATGATCGGCTATCATGGTGGCTTTGTGCCGCCTGGGCGGGGGTGCCCTCGATGTCGACGCCGAATCCCGATCCGCAGTCAGTTCGCAGACGTGGCGCCGTCGTGGTGTCGCTGCTGGTGCTCGGTGCGCTGTTGCTGGTGCTCGGCGGCTGCGCCGGTTCCGGCGGCACGGTGCAGGGGGCGGCGCCCTGGCGCACCCCGGGTGCCCAGCTCGCCGCCGAGCGTGCCGATGGGCCGCGTCCGTCGATGTCGGCCCATGTGCTCTACAGCACCGACCCGCTCGGTCTGCGCCAGGAGTTGCAGACGCGCTGCGCGGGGATGGATGGGCGTGGCACCGGGGCGGTATTGAGCACCCTGGTCACCGATCTCTATCTCTCCGGGGTGGAGCCCGGGGAAGGTGCCGAGGCGCTGTTGCGCGGCGGCTGTGCGCCGGTCAGCGAGATCGTCACCGAGATGATCGCCCAGGGCGGGGAGTCGGCCTTCGATCCGGTGCTCGAGCGCGCGCTGATGCTCACCGGTTCGGGCGCGCGCGAGACGCTCGAGCTGGCCGCCGCCGAGGGGCTCGAACGTCGCGCCCGGCTGCTCGATGCCAGCGACGGGCCGTTGCGCGAGTCGCTGGTCTATGCCATGCGCTACTATCCCTCGGGCGCGCCGACCAGCGAGACCCAGACGGCGGTGGCGATGAACCTGCTGTTCGAGCGCGCCGAGTCCGGCTACGGCCTCTATACCTTCGTGCTGCTCGGACGCACCAGCGCGCTCGATGCCGCCGACGTGCAGCGCTATCGCGAGCTGTTCCGCATCATCGAGACCTATGTGGCGAGCGCCAGTGGCGTGAGTGAGCCGCGGCGCGAGGCGCATGCCTTCCTGGTGCCGGTCTATGCCGACTCCGGCGACATGGCGCTGGTCGATCAACTCGCCCCCGAACTCTCCGACCTGATGCGTTACCGGCTCGGCCGTGCGTTGCGCCGCCATGGCCGACCGGGCCCGGCGGCCCGGCTCGAGAGCGGCGCCGGCCCCTTCCTGATGACCAGCACCGATCCGCAGCTGTTGCCGCTCGAGGTCGGTGCGCCCCGGTTGCTGATCGACCTCTCCGGGGTCGGCGCCGAGTATCTCTACGGCATCATCGATGCCTGCGATCGGCCGGTCGAGGACGCGGCGGCGCTGGAGCGGCTGCGCGAACGGCTGCGCCTGTTGCTCGACGAGGCGCCGGCCGACTGGCTCGAATGGATCGAACCTCGAGCGCCCTCGACACCACGCGCCGCGACCGTCGTGGCGGCGCCGTCGTCGGTGGTTGGGTGAGCGGCCGTCGGGCAGGCACGGATCCTTCGTCGGGCCACGCCCGCGCGTGGCTTCACAACCTGAGCAGATGAGATTGATGAGCATCATTCCACACAGCCTTGGCAGCCTGATCCGATTCCTGATCGGTATCTTCCTGCTGCAGGGAGTCACCGCACTCTTGGTCTACACCGCGCTGAGCACCGACTGGCAGACCACCTGGCCACTGTTCGCGCTGCTCGGTGGCGCCATCGGCATCCTCGTCGCGCTGTGGTTCAACACCATCGCCGATGCCTACCGCCACCGCGCCACCTCGCGGTTGAGCGAGCGCTTCTCCAAGGAGCGCGAGAAGATCCGGGTCAAGGCCGAGCAGCAGCGTGCCAAGGCCGGACGCTCGCAGGAGCGGCTGGCGGCCAAGGCGCGACGTAGCTCCTGGGGGGCGAGCCTCAAGACCGGCGCTGTGGTCGGCGGTACGGTGGGAATCGGGATCACCATGATGCTGACCCAGTTCGTCACCCTCGGGCTGGTGACCCTGAGCGCCGCCGGTGGCGCGGCGCTCGGCTACGGGGTACGGGCGCGCCAGCAGCGGGCGATCGACAACCGCCGTCTGGCCGCCGAGGCACGCGAGCTGAAGACGCTGGAGACGGTGTCCGAGCGGCGGGTGCTGCCGCGCCATCGCGCCGCCGGCGACTAGCCCGACCCTCAGCCTGTCACCAGTGTGCCGGTGGCGCGCATCCCGGCGCCCCTGAGCGCCCAGGCGACGTCGGCGGCCTGACGGTTGCCGGCGACGTCGTGTACGCGGAAGACCTCGATCCCGGCGAGCACGCCCGCGGTGGTGGTGGCGGCGGTCGCCGCATCCAGTGCTGCCGGGTGCGGCTCATCGCAGATCGCGCCGAGGAAGCGCTTGCGGCTGGCGCCGAGCAGCACCGCGAAGCCGTGCGCGCGCAAGCGATCGAGCGCGGCGATCAGCGCAAGGTTGTGCGCGAGGGTCTTGCCGAAGCCGATGCCGGGGTCGAGCAGGATGCGCTCGGCGGCGACGCCGGCGGCGCGCGCGAGGCGCGCGCGCTCGAGCAGATAGTCCTCGACCTCGGTGGTCACGTCACCATAGCGCGGGTCCTGCTGCATGGTCTCGGGGCGTCCCTGACGATGCATCAGCACCAGGGTGGCGCCGGTCTCGGCGGCCAGTGCGAGCAGTCCGGGATCGTCCTCGCCGGCGGCGGTGTCGTTGATCCAGCTGGCGCCGGCGGCGAGCGCCGCACGCGCGACCTCGGCGCTGGTGGTGTCGATGCTGATCTCCACGCCCGCCGGGAGCCGCTTGCGCAGCGCGCCGATCACCGGCAGCACGCGCTCGCACTGTTCGGCGGCGGGCACCGCGCGTGAGCCGGGGCGGGTCGACTCGCCGCCGACATCGATGATGTCGGCCCCGGCGCGGGCGAGTGCGAGACCGTGGGCGACGGCCGCCTCGGGTGCGAAGTGCTCGCCGCCGTCCGAGAAGCTGTCCGGGGTGACGTTGAGGATGCCCATGATCCGTGGCGGGGCCGTAGGGGCTTGGTTGTGCATGAGGGAGGGACTCCTGGGCGATGGCGCCGGGGCAGGGGCCCGGCGCCGACGATCACTCGGCGGTGAGCGCCGCGAAGCGTGAGGTGGCGCGGTCGCTGTAGCCGTCGCCCTCGCGGACGACGAAGAAGGCGGCGATATCATGCGCCTCGGCCAGCGCGAGGCCGGCCTCGGGGCCGAGCACCAGCAAGGCGGTGGCAAGCGCGTCGGCCTGGGCGCAGTCGGCGGCGATCACGCTCACCGATGCCAGGGTGTGGGTGACCGGGCGCGCGGTGATCGGGTTGATGGTATGGCTGTAGAGCTTGCCGTCGCGCTCGTAGAAGTTGCGATAGTCGCCCGAGGTGGCCATGGCGGCATCGTGCAGGGTGACGATGCGATGGACCTCGCGCACGCCGGGCTCGGGGCGCTCGATGGCGATCCGCCAGGGGGTGCCGTCGGGCTTGGTGCCGCTGGCGCGCAGCTCGCCGCCGACCTCGGCGAGATAGTCGGTGACGCCCGCCGCCTCGAGCACCGCCGCGACCTGATCGACGCCATGGCCCTTGGCGATGCCGGAGAGATCGACATAGACGCCTGGTTTCTCCTTGCGCAGCGCCGGGGGATCGAGTCGGTACTCGAGCCGGGGGAAGCCGATGCGCTCGCGTACCTCGGCGAGCTGCGCATCGCTCGGCAGCTGTTCGGGAGGCTGGCCGGGACCGAAGCCCCAGAGGTTGACCGCCGGGCCGACGGTGACGTCGAAGGCGCCGATGCTGAAGATGCTGATGCGCTCGGCGAGCGCGACCAGCGCGGCCAGCTCCAGGGAGACCGGGAACCAGTCGCCCGAGTCGCTGGCGTTGAAGCGCGACAGCTCCGAGTCGGGACGATAGGTCGACATCAGGTCGTTGACCTGTTCCAGTCGGGCATCGATCCGCGTCTGCAGCTGCTCGGCCGAGAGCGCGTCGGGGAGCCCGTAGAGCTTGACGCTGTAGTGCGTGCCCATGGTGCGCCCCTGGAGTTCCACGGGGGCGTCGTCCTGGGCGCAGCCGGCGAGTGCGAGCAGCGCACCGAGCAACAGGATCGGGAGGAGGCGCCAGCGCGGCGGCGCGAGTACGGCGATGGATGGCATGGGTCCTTCTCGGGCCGTTTGGCCCTGATCGTCTGATGACCGGCACGCGTGTCGGCGGGCCGGGGCTAGGGATGATTGCGGGGCGAGACGCGGCGCGCCATCAGGGGTGCAGCAGCCCGGCGCCGAGCAGGCCGATCAGGATCAGGTAGATCCCCACCACGTAGCTCAGCAGGTTGGGGCGGATCAGGATCAGCACCCCGGCGACCAGGGCGATCACCGCCTGGGGCGCGAACGGCTGGCCGGCGAAGGCCGTCAGCAGACCATGGATGCCGACCAGCAGCAGATAGGCGGCGACGGCATAGTTGAGCACCCGCGGTACGGCGAGGATCAGCACACCGGTGAGCACGGCGGCGATCGCCGGTAGTGGCCAGTGTTGCAGCAGGGCCGGGAACTGGTCCATGGGTCGTCTCTCCTGTGCGTTGATCGTGCCCGATCGCGTCTCGACCGAATGGGTCATTCTAACGGCCGCCAGCCGCCAGCCGCCAGCCGCCAGCCGCCAGCCGCCAGCCGCCAGCTACCAGCTACCAGCTACCAGCTACCAGCTACCAGCTACCAGCTACCAGGGGATTGAACCGCGAAGACACCAAGGACGCAAAGGGGAATAAGCTGCCAGCGATCAGCCACCAGTGGGTGCGGACCCCCGCTGCCTGTGGTCTTGCGCCGACATCACACATCATTCACTTTGCGCGCTTCGCGGCTTTGCGGTTCAAGCCTGGCGGCTGGCGGCGCTATAACCAAGTTTCGAGCTGTGATATTTGTCAATGCGTGTGCGAGGTGCCGGGCTCTACACTGCATGACCTCTCGATCCTTCCTCGATAGCCGTCGCCGGGCCGATGTCCGGCGACCCGGTGTGGAATCCATAGGAGTACCGCGATGACCACCAGCCCACTGCCGGCGTGGCCGGCCCAGCTCTGGCCCTTCGTCCCGGCGACCGCGACCGCGTTGGCGCTTGCCCTGTTGCTGTTCGGGTCGGCGCTGTGAGCGGCGCGCAGATGGATGTCCAGACCAGCGGCGGCGTGCCGCAGGGGCGTCTCGCCTTCTTCCCGATCCCGTTCTTCGCCATGGTGATGGGGATGAGTGGGCTGACCATCGGCTGGGAGAAGGCGCAGCACCTGCTCGGCCTGGATCTCGGGATCACCCCCTGGCTGGTTGGTTTCAGCAGCCTGCTGTTTCTCACCCTGGCAGTGCTCTATGTCGCCAAGCTGCTGCGTTATCCGCAGGCGGTACTCGCCGAGTTGCGCCACCCGGTCAAGCTCAACTTCTTTCCCACCATCTCGATCAGTCTGCTGTTGCTGGCCATCGCCTATCTGCCGTTGCAACCGTCGGTGAGCCGGATGCTGTGGTTCGCGGGGGCAGGGCTGCACCTGGTCTTCACCCTCTATATCGTCAGCGCCTGGATGCATCAGGAGCACTTCAAGGTGCAGCATATGAACCCGGCCTGGTTCATCCCGGCAGTGGGTAATGTGCTGGTGCCGATCGCCGGGGTGCCGCTGGGGTTCGAGTCGGTCTCCTGGTTCTTCTTCAGCGTCGGTGTGCTGTTCTGGCTGGTGCTGCTGACCATCATCTTCAACCGCGTGCTGTTCCACAACCCGATCGAGGACCGGCTGACCCCGACCCTCTTCATCCTGATCGCGCCTCCGGCGGTCGGTTTCATCGCCTACACGCGACTGGTCGACAGCCTCGATACCTTCGCCCTGGTGCTCTATTTCGCCGCGATGTTCCTGACCCTGTTGCTGTTCAGTCAGGCCGGGCGTTTCCTGCGGTTGCGCTTCTTCCTCTCCTGGTGGGCCTATTCCTTCCCGCTGGCCGCCTTCAGCATCGCCTCGATGGTGATGGCCGAGCAGACCGAGGCGTTGTTCTATCGCTATTTCGGCGTGGCGATGCTCACCATGCTCACCGGCATCATCGTGATCCTGCTGTGGTCGACCCTGCGGGCGGTGCTGCGGCGCGGGATCTGCGTGCCCGGGCATTGAGCGTGTTGCGTCATCGGTTGTCGTCTTCAGGAGTCATCTGCCATGTCTGAACAGACCCCGGCGAGCGCCACCAAGGCCTGGCTCGTCATTCCCTTTCTGTCGCTGATGTTCGTCGCCGGGCTGGCCCTGGTCTATGTCGTCGACGACGGCCTGACGGTGTCGACTGGCACCGCGGTCGCGGACGAGACGACGTCGCCCGATCCGCTGGCGTCGCTGCACGCCGCGCTGGCCGAGCAGGAGACGCGCTGGCAGGCGCAGCAGCAGCGCATCGAGCGTTTGGAGCAGGCGCTGCGTGAGCGCGCGCAGCGTGAGGCCGTCGAGACGGAGGCGCTGGAGCGCCGGATCGAGGGGCTGCGCGCGGTACTCGGTCAACGCGTCGAGACCGTCGAGAGCGCTGATGAAGAGGTGGCGCATGCCGGGTTGCTGCGCGACTACGCCGCACTCGGTGCGCGTTTCACCCCGCGTGGCGCCCTGGTGAGTCTGGGGGAGGAGAGGTTGCGTTTCGCCCCCGGTGCCGCCGAGCTGCCCGAGGGGCCGATCGCGCCGCTGACGGCGATCGCCGAGCATCTGCAGGCGCACCCTGAGTTGCAGCTGCTGCTGAGTGGGCACACCGATGCCAGCGGCGATGCGTCGGGCAACCTGGTGTTGTCGCAAGCGCGCGCCGCGGCGGTCGCCGCGGCGCTGGTCGCGCTCGGGGTCGAGTCGGCGCGGATCACGGTCGAGGGTGTCGGCTCGAGCGAGCCGCTGGTCGAGGAGATCGATGCCGCGTCGCGCGCGCGCAATCGCCGGGTCGAGGTCTATTTCACCCTGCCCGGCGTCGGCGAGGACCGCGACCCGGCGTAAGGACTCAGCCGGTCGCCGCCAGTGCGACCGGGGTGTCCTCGTCGAGCGCGGCGATCTCCTCGAGCAGGCGGGTGAAGTCGTGCGAGTCCTGGGCGGCGTAGTTGAGGTTCTTCAGTAGCGCGGTGAGCCGGGTGAAGAAGGCGCGCGCGGCGTCCTTGTCGGCAAAGGCGCGCTCACGCCCGATCAGGCTGTCGATCAGCTCGAAGATCTGGCGCTGGCGCGCCAGTGGTACCGCCGCGTCGACCGCGTCGAAGGCGTCCTGCTGGAGGAAGGTCATGTCGAGCAGCAGCGCCTGCTGGTAGGTGACGTAGTCCTCGGTGGTCACGCCCTCCTCGCCGGTGACCTGCATCATCTGCTGCACCGCCTCGCCACGGACCAGGAGCTGCTGCATCGCCTCGACCCGACGGTTCCAGTCGGCACCGAGATGTTGTTCGTACCAGGGGGCGAGCTGGCCGAGATAGCGTGACCAGGAGATCAACGGGTCGATCGCCGGATAGAAGCGCTTGTAGGCGCGATCGTAGGACAGTCCGAGGAAGCACTTGACGGTGCTCAGGGTCGACTGGGTGACCGGTTCCTCGAAGTTGCCCCCGGCCGGCGAGACGGTGCCGATCATGGTCAGGCTGCCGACGCTGGCGTCGGCGGTGCGCACCACCCCGGCGCGCTCGTAGACGCTGCGGATCGCCGAGTCGAGATAGGCGGGGAAGGCCTCCTCGCCGGGGATCTCCTCGAGCCGCCCGGAGGTCTCGCGCATCGCCTGCGCCCAGCGCGAGGTGGAGTCGGCCAGCAGCAGCACCTGATAGCCCATCTGGCGGTAGTACTCGCCGAGGGTGATGCCGGTGTAGATCGAGGCCTCGCGCGAGGCCACCGGCATCGACGAGGTGTTGCAGATGATGATGGTGCGATCCATCAGCGAGCCGCCGGTCTTGGGGTCGGAGAGCTGGGGGAACTCGCTGATGGTCTCGACCACCTCGCCGGCGCGCTCGCCGCAGGCGACCACGATCACGATGTCGACGGCGGCGTGCTTGGCCAGCAGGTGTTGGAGCACCGTCTTGCCGGCGCCGAAGGGGCCGGGGATGCAGCCGGTGCCGCCGCGGGCGATGGGAAAGAAGGTGTCGATCAGACGGATGCTGGTGGTCATCGGCTCGTCCGGATAGAGCCGCTCGGTGGTGCGCGTGCGCAGCATGTGCTCGGTGAGCGCGCGGCGTACCGGCCAGCGCTGGATGAGATCGAGCGAGCGCTCGTGGCCGCGCCGGTCGCGGATGCGCGCCACCGGGGTGTCGACGGTGATACTGCCCTCCTGGATCCAGGTCACCTCGACCTCGCCCTCCTGATCGAAGGGCACCATGATCTTGTGGGTGTAGCGTCCCTCCTGGACGGTGCCGAGCACCCCGCCGGCGCGCAGCCGCGCGCCGTGCTGGACCAGCGGCACGAAGGACCACTTGCGGTTGCGATCGAGGGCGTCGAGATCGACCCCGCGCGGCAGGAACACGCCATGGGTGATGGCGATCTTCTCCAGCGGGTTCTGCAGGCCGTCGTAGACCTCGCCGAGCAGTCCCGGGCCGAGCTCGACCGAGAGCAGCTCATCGGACTGCTCCACCGGATCGCCGATGCTCACCCCGCGGGTGTCCTCGAACACCTGCACGTCGGCGAACTCGCCGCGCACCCGCAGCACCTCGGACTTGAGTCGCTCCCCGTCGCTACGCTCGGGGCGGATGAACACCACCTCGTTCTTCTTCAGCGGCAGGCGCGTACCGTTGCGCCAGCCGGCCTCGATGGTGGCCAGGCTCTCCTGGACCGAGACCACCCGGGCGGGCGAGTCGGCCTGGACCTGGGGTGTCAGCGCGTCATCCATTGCGGGTTCCTCTTCGGCAAGGTCGGGCGATCGGCGCGGCGCGCTCAGGCCGCCGCCTCGGGGGTGAGTTCGACCCCGTCGAGCGCGGTCTCGATCAGGTCATCGAAGCGCGCCAGTGCGCGCTCGTGGTGATAGCTGGTCCAGCGGGCCACCAGATCCCAGCGCAGCGCGTAGATGATCACCGCGGCGAAGTCGAAGTGGTGGCCGTCGTGGAGTCGTTCGAGATGCTCCCAGACCGTCCTCAGCAGCAGTCGCTCGACGCCGATGGCATCGCCTTGGTCGAGGCGGCGCGCGGCCTCCGGCAGCCAGGGGCAGGCGCGTTCGAGCCGGAACGCCGGTTCGTTCCAGTGGCGGCGCACCTGTTCGGTCCAGCGCCCGTATCCCCAGCGCCGCTCGCTCGGCGGCGGCTCGCCACGATGGCGACGGCGCAGCGCGCAGATCAGCGTGCGCATCTCCAGTCGCCAGTCGGCGAGGTCGCGGGCGAAGGGATCGGGCAGGGTGGGGATCTGCCGCCGGGCGCGCTCGAGGACGGCCTGGTCGCTGCTGTGCGGGTCCTGCTCGGCCCATTCGATCAGGGTTCTCAGGGTGCGCAGGGTGCGCGCGTCCTCGGCGTCGAGCTGGGTCAGGCGCTGTTCGAGACGGATGCGCGAGAGCGGCGTCTGGCGCGCGGTGAACAGCGCCCCGTGCGCCGGCAGTGCGCTCAGCAGCATGGCGTAACGGTGTGAGTCGGTCATGGCGCCACCCCGCTACTTCACCATCCCCTCGAGGATGGCGCGGAAGCGAGGCTGGAGGTGGGCGAGCAGCAGCGCCGCGACCTTGTCGTCGGTGAGGTCGATCTGCACGTCCTGGTCGCGCAGCGAGAGACGGATGCCCTGGCTGTCGTCGTCGCCGACGCTGAAGGTCACGCCCTCGGCGAGCACGTTGCCGGCGATCGAGAGCACGAAGTGCGACAGCGAGCCCTCGCGCAGTTCCAGCGGGTTGCGCCGCAACTCCTCGGGGCCGACCAGCGCCTTGGGCAGCTGGATGTCGACCGCCTGGCCGGCATCGATGCCGGCCTCCTCGCGTGCGGCGCGACCGACCTCGAGGATCAACTGTTGGAGGAAGCTCTGCTGTTCGAGCTCGGCGGCGATCAGCCGCTTGACCTCGTCGCTGAAGCGATCGGAGAGCTCGGACTTGAGCCGCAGCACGGTGTCGCGCATGGCGATGCGCAACGCCTCCTCGCCGCCCTTGCGCAGGGCCTCGGCCTCGCGCCGTGCCTCCTCGACGATGGCCGCGGCGCGCTCATTGGCGGCGCGCTCGATCTCGCCGGCCTGACGGCGCGCGGCGCGCTCGATCTCGCCGGCCTGGTCGCGCCCGGCGCTCACCCCTTCCTCGCGCAGCCGCGCGATCAGGGTCTCGATACCGGAGGAGGCGAGCCCCTCGGGGATGCCGCTGTCTGTGGTGGTCATCTGTTCAGCTCCCCCCGGTTCAGGCCGGGATGCCGCCGGCGAGCACCAGCGCGAAGACGAAGGCGAACACCGCGAAGCCCTCGACGATCGCCGCCGGGGCCAGCGACAGACCGAAGATCTCGGGCTTGGTCTTGCTCGCGTGGATCGCCGAGGCACAGGCCTGGCCCTGGCGTACCGCCGAGAACAGCAGCGCCAGGCCGGCGAGGATGCCGATGCCGAACAGCGCCGGGGCGGTGTCGACGGTGACCTCGCGCTGCAGGGTGAACATGATCACGATGCCGTAGATGACCTGGGAGGAGGGCATCACCGAGATGCCGATATAGCGGCCGTAGCCGGAATCGGTGTCGACCATGGCGCCGATCGCCGCCTGACCGGCGATCGCGCAGCCGATGATGCTGCCGATGGCGCCGAGCGCCATGGCACCGCACAGCCCCGCCCAACCCAGTGCAATCACCAGTTCGTTCATTCGCTCAGCTCCGTCTTCTTGAAGGGCTTGAAGGGATAGCCCTCGCCGGCCAGCGCCCAGTTGTAGAACTCGATGAAGTTCAGACGCAGTCCGTGCACCACGCCGCTCATCAGACAGAGCGCGAGGTTGAGGACGTGACCGACGAGGAGGATGAGGATCGAGAGCAGCAGTCCGAGTCCGGGCTGGCCCTGCTGGACGTCGCGCGCCAGCTCGTTGAAGGTCAGCGCGAGCGAGGCCGAGGCCAACCCCAGCGCGAACAGGCGCAGATAGGAGAGCACGTCGCCGAAGGCCTGGGTGACGCGCACCAGTTGGCGCAGACCGTCGAGCACACGTAGCAACGCCGAGGTCGGGCTGCGTATCGGACGGTCGCTGCCGAGCGTGAAGAGCGCGATCAGGCCGCCGCCGAGCAGCCACTGGCCGAGGGTGGCGAGCCAGAGCGGTCCGCTCGGGCCGGTGCCGCTCCACAGCGCGAAGCCGCCGAGCAGGGCGGCGATCCAGGCGAGCGCGATACGGCGCTCGGCCCCGGGAGCGCTGCTCAGCGCGCGTTCGACATTGGCCAGCACCAGGTGGAGCACGCCGATCGCCACCGACAGCCACATCATGGTGGCGAAGTCGTCGAGATCGAAGACCCTGAGCTGGCCGAGCAGCCCATCGGGCGCTGGCGTGACGCCGAAGTAGCTCCCCACCAGGATTCCCCAGAGCAGCGCCCCGCCGCACAACGCGAGCGCGAGCAGGCGCAGCCGCCCCCCGGTCTCGCTGCGCCCGAGGCGGCGCCAGCCGAGTGCCAGCGCGGCGCCGAGCACCAGCGCGTAGCCGGCGTCGGAGAGGATCATCGCGAAGAACAGGGTGAAGGAGAAGAACAGCACCCGCGACGGGTCCCAGCTGCGATAGGCCGGCATCTGGTAGAAGCCGACCAGGTCCTGACCGGCGGCTACCGGGGCCGGATTGTCGAGCCGGGTCGGTGGTTGATCATCCGCGCCCGGGGCCTCGAGCAGCAACGCGAGGCCGAGCTGGTCGGCCAGCGCCTGCACGCCGGGGCAGTCCTCGAGCGCGACCCAGCCCTGGACCAGGAACAGCGCCTCGTCGTCATAGGTCTGGGCGCGGGCGTAGTTGAGCCCGGCCTGGTCCTCGGCCTCGGCGAGATGCGAGGAGAGCAGATAGATCCAGCGGGTGAGCGCGTGACGCTCGGCGATCACTGCCTCGAGTTCGATCTCGGCGCGTTCGAGCCGGCGCGCGACCTCGGAGCGACTGAACGCGCCGGTGTGGGTACGCGCCACCGGCAGGGCGTCGGCCGGCGGTTCGCGCTCGGCGATCACCACCACCCAGGCCTGACGATGGTCGCGATGGACGATCTGCCAGGGCAGTTCGAGTCGGGCGAGGGCGTCGAGCTGACGCAGCGGCAGGATGTAGAACCACAGCTTGCGTCCGGCGAGCGCCGCCGGCTCGGGGAGGCTGAACTCGCCCCAGGGCTCGAGTTCGGCGAGGCGCTGGCGCAGGGCGTCGCGGCGATCGCTGATGTCGCGCAGCCGCTGCTGGTTGTCGAGCACCTGGGTGATGGTCGCGGCGAGGTCGAAGTCGGTCGGCTCGCGGACCTGGCGGCGTTTGTCCGGCACCTCGCGCAGATGGCGCAGCGCCTTGCGCGCCTCCAGGGCATGGGGCGAGGGGGTGCGCTCGGGCTCTCTGGGGTGAGCGCCGAGTTCGACCAGGTGCATGCAACCGAGCTGCTGGAGCTGCTCGAGCACCGCGTCCTTGTCGGCCGCGAGTCCGGCCAGGGTGACGCGGCGCATCGTCATGATGCTCATGCCAGACCTCCCCGTTGACGCTTGGCCTTGGCGATCTTGGAACGCACCACGGCGGCGCGCTCGGCGTCGGAGAGGGCGACGCGGATGCGCTTGATATGGGCGCGGGTGCGTGGGATCAGCACCTTCTCGAACAGGTTGACGCGCTGGGTGACCTTGCGCACTGCGGTCTCGAGCAGGGTCACGCGCTGTTGCTGCAGACGCAGTCGGATGCGCAGTTCGAGCATCTGTTCGAGCCGCTCGACCAGTGGATCGACCCAGTGCGGGCGGCTCAGACAGCCGTAGTCGACACGGTCGAAGTCGACTCCGACGAGCCGCGGCAGCCGGGTGCCCATGCGATTCTCCTCGTCGATGCGGATCTGGGTGACGCGGGTCAGTCCGGCCAGCGGGATCTCGGTGTTGGCGAGCATCGGCAGCTGTTCGCGCACCTGTTCGCGCAGGGTGGCGATGGCTTGCTCGAGCGCGGTGCGCTCGTCCTGGGCGCGGGCGCGCTCGGCGAGTAGCTGGCGGCGCTTGAGATCGAGCGAGGGCAGATAGCGCTCGAAGGTCTGCAGCTGGCGCTGTTGCTTGGCCAGCGATGACTTGCTCAGGCTCAGTCGTGCCATGGCCGCGCTCCCGGGGTCAGGCGACCGCGTCGTGCGGGTCGTCGAGGCGGGGGAAGTACTTGTCGATGAGCTGTTGCTTCATCAACAGGTCCGCGGGCTCGAAGCACTCGGCCAGGGTCTGCCAGCAGAGATCGAGCGCGGCCTCGAGCGGCAGGCTGACCTCGATGTCCATGAAGCGCTCGCGAAACAGCCGACCGAACCTGAGCAGGCGGTGGTCGAACTCGGAGAGTTCGAAGGCCATCGCCTGTTTCTGCTCGGCGTCGCGGGCGCCGGAGTAGAAGCGGATCATGGTGTTCATGATCTGGCCGTGGTCCTCGCGGGTGACCTTGCCGATGACATGCTGCTTGAGTCGCGAGAGTGAACCGAAGGGGTCGATGGCGCCGTCGTGCAGATAGAACTGCCCCTCGGTGATGTAGCCGGTATTGTCCGGGACCGGATGGGTGACGTCGTCGCCGGGCATGGTGGTGACCGAGAGGATGGTCAGTGAGCCGCCGTCCTTGTAGTCGGCGGCCTTCTCGTAGCGGCGCGCGAGCTGGGAGTAGAGGTCGCCCATGTAGCCTCGGTTCGAGGGGACAGACTCCATCGCGATACCGACCTCCTTCATGGCGTCGGCATAGGCGGTCATGTCGGTCAGGAGCACCAGCACCCGCTTGCCCTCCTCGACGGCGAAGCGCTCGGCCACCGCCAGCGCCATGTCCGGCACCAGCAGCCGCTCGACCACCGGGTCGGAGGCGAGGTTGACGAACATCACCGTGCGGGCGAACACCCCGGCATCCTCGAAGCGACGCAGGAAGTAGTGATAGTCGTCGAAGATCAGCCCGAGGCCACCGAACACCACGATGTCGGCGTCGGCCTGGATGCCGATGCGCGCGAGCAGCTGGTTGTAAGGCTCACCGGCGACCGAGAAGATGGGGATCTTCTGGCTCTCGACCAACGAGTTGAAGACATCGATCATCGGCACGTCGGTGCGGATCATCTTCGAGGCGAGCAGTCGGCGCGCGGGGTTGGCCGGCGGACCACCGATGTCGAGCTTGGGGTCCTGGGAGAGGTCGGGGGCGGTGTCGAGGGGCTCGCCGTCGCCACGGAATACCCGCCCGAGGATGTTGGCCGAGTAGGTGACCTGCATCGGGTGCCCGAGGAAGCGTACCGAGGCCTCGGTGGAGAGCCCCTTGGTGCCGGCGAAGACCTGCAGCGAGACCAGGTCGCGGTCGATGCGGATGGCGCGCGCCAGCGAGCTGAAGCCACCGGGGTCCTCGACCAGCGCCAGATCGTCGAAGGCGACACGGGTCTGAGTGTTGCCGCCGCGGCTCGGGACCCTCACCTTGAGGATGTCTCCGACGATCTCGACGACCTTGGAGTAGCGAACCAGGGTTTGGGTCACCTTGAGGGTCTCCGTGCTGGTCTGGCGCGGGGCGGATGCCTCGGGCCTGCTCTCAGTCGATGGTATCAGCTGCGTCTCGATGGCTCCAGTTGACAATGGTCTGGTCGGTGCTCGAACGGTGGCCCTGTGGGGCGTTGCCGACGGTCATCCGGCGGTCGTGTTTTCCTCGTCGAAACATGCGATTGTAGACCTCCGGGCCGATTCCCCAGACCTGCTGTCGGGGATGTTCGGGCAGACGAATGGCGCCTCCCCAGGCTTGACAAGCACGGCGCTGGCCGCCAGAAACAGGTGAGCGACCCCGGCCCCTCGGGCCGGATGTAACGAAGGGGTCTGACTTTAAGGATGGCCAAGGCGCATGCTGCCGAGAGACCACGGCGGGTGCGCTGTCACGGAGGGCGCGTCACGCGTTGATCGGGGTGGGCGAGATCGCCAGCGTGTGACGTGGGGCAAGTCGTCGGAGACGAACATCACGTTGACGACCCGGGCGTGCGCGACACCTCCTGCCCGTCGTGACTGGCGGCAGGCGCGCGAGTCTTGCAACAACGGATCGAGCGATTTCCGACAAGTCCATGGCATGGCTTTTCCGACTTGGCGAGCGTGGGGCCGGTAAGGCCGCGAACGCCGAGGCCTTTTTCGAGAACCTGGTGCGCCAGCTCCCCGATCCCACCTGGGTCAAGGATCTGGATGGCCGCTATCTGTATTGCAATCCCGCCTTCGAGCAGCATTTCGGCATCGCCGCCGAGCAGGTGATCGGGTGCACCGAGGCCGACCTGTTTCCGCCGTCCTTTGCCGCCGCGCTCGGCGAGCAGGCCGCGGCGGTGCTCGGTGACGGGGGCGAGTCGCGCCGCGACCAGCGTCTCGAGCGTCCCGGTGGCGGTGAGTCGCGCTGGTTCGAGATCAGCTGTGCGCCGCTGTGCGATGAGCAGGGGCGGCGGTTCGCGCTGCTCGGCAGTGCGCGCGATGTCACCGAGCGTCGCCGCGCCGCCGAGGCGGCCTGGGATACCGAAACCCGGTTCCACGCCTTGTTCGAGCAGGTCGAGGCGATCTCGGTGCAGGGCTATGATCGCAACCGTCGGGTGATCTACTGGAACCCGGCAAGCGAGGTGCTCTACGGCTACCGCCCGGCCGAGGCGCTCGGCGTCAAGCTCGAGGACCTGATCATTCCCGACGCGCTGCGTCACTATGTGATCAGCGCGGTCGACTCCTGGGTCCACGGTGCCCCGGTCCCGCCGGCCGGGGAGATGACCCTGCGTCGCGCCGATGGCTCGCCGGCGCACGTCTTCTCCAGTCACGTGATGTTGCGCGGCCCGGACGGCGAGCCGCAGATGTATTGCGTCGACATCGACCTGAGCGAGCGCAAGGCCGCCGAGGAACATATCCGCAAGCTCTCCCTGGCGATCGAGCAGAGCCCGGAGAGCATCGCCATCACCGACCCCGATGGCACCATCGAGTATGTCAACGAGGCCTTCGTGCACAACAGCGGCTATGCCCGCGAGGCGCTGATCGGCGCCAACCCGCGCATCCTGCAGTCGGGGCGCACGCCGCGCTCGACCTATCGCGACCTCTGGGCGACGCTGGCCCGTGGCGAGGTGTGGCGCGGCGAGTTCGTCAACCGTCGTCAGGATGGCAGCGAATACATCGAGATGGCGGTGATCGCGCCGATCCGTCAACCCGACGGGCGCATCACCCACTATGTCGCGGTCAAGGAGGACGTCACCGAGAAGAAGCGCATCGCCGAGGAGCTCGAGCGCTATCGCGATCATCTCGAGGAGCTGGTCGCGGCGCGCACCCGTCAGCTCTCCGAGGCGCGTGAGCGCGCCGAGGAGGCCAGCCGGGCCAAGAGCGCCTTCCTCGCCAACATGAGTCACGAGATCCGCTCGCCGATGAACGCCATCCTCGGGCTGACCTATCTGCTCGGGCGCGAGATGGCAACGCCGCAGCAACGTGCCACCCTGGCCAAGATCAAGGGGGCGGCCAACCACCTGCTGTCGATCATCAACGACATCCTCGACGTCTCCAAGATCGAGGCGGGCAAGCTCACGCTGGAGACCCATGACTTCGCCATCGCCGAGCTGTTCAACCAGGTCGAGGCGTTGGTCCAGGCGCAGGCCGCGGCCAAGGGGCTGGCACTCGACTGCGAGGCCGAAGGGCTGCCGGCGGTGCTCCATGGCGACAGTACGCGACTGCGCCAGGCGTTGCTCAACTATCTGGGCAATGCGATCAAGTTCACCCACGAGGGCCGCATCCTGCTGCGTGCCGAGGTCCTCGAGACCCGTGGCAGACGCCTGTTGATCCGTTTTGCCGTCACCGATACCGGGATCGGCATCGAGCCCGCCGATCTCAAGCAGCTGTTCCAGCCCTTCACCCAGGTCGACAATTCCGCCACCCGTCGCTATTCGGGCAGTGGGCTGGGGTTGGCGATCACTCGCCGGCTGGCCTTGATGATGGGAGGCCAGACCGGGGTCGAGAGCGTTTCCGGCAAGGGCAGCACCTTCTGGTTCACCGCCTGGCTCGGTCAGGCCGAGAACCAGGATCCGATCGAACTCGGTGTGCCACGCGAGGAAGGGGATGCGGCGGCGCATCTGAGCGAACGCCATCGTGGTGCCCGGGTGCTGCTGGTGGAAGACAACCAGGTCAACCAGGAGGTCGCCGCCGAGATCCTCAAGGATGTCGGGCTGGAGGTCGACGTCGCCGACAATGGCCGCGAGGCGGTGACCATGGCGCGGCGGGTTCACTATGATTTGGTCCTGATGGATCTGCAGATGCCCGAGATGGACGGACTCGAGGCCACCCGGCGGTTGCGCCGGTTGCCCGGCTGGGAGGAGCGACCGATCATCGCGATGACCGCCAATGCCTATGATGACGACCGGCGCCGTTGCGAGGCGGCGGGGATGAACGGTCATGTCTCCAAGCCGGTCGACCCCCAGACCCTCTATGCCACCCTGCTCGACTGGCTCTCGCGCACCATGACCGAGACACCGAGTGCGCCCCCATCGGGCGCCGTCGCTGCGGGCGCTGTGGTGCTGGAGCAGGGGGACGAACAGGTCGCCACCGGCGACGTCCTGGAGCGGCTCGCCCAGCTCGGTCATGTCGATCTGAGCTTCGCCCTCAGGAGCCTGCATGGCAAGCGCGAGGTCTATACGCGACTGGTCGGCATGTACGCGGAGCATCATCGCGAGGATCTCGCCAAGCTACGCCGGGCGTTGCAGTCGGGCGATCGCGATCAGGCGCGGCGGCTCGCACATGCATTGAGCGGTGTCGCCGGGACCCTGGGGTTCGTCGAGCTACAGCGGTTGTGCCGCACCCTCGATGTCGCGCTGCGCGATGAGACCGAGATCGAGATACTCGAGGTGTCGCTGGCGCGCGCCGAGGTCCTCCAGGGACAGCTGCTGGCGGCGATCGCCACCGACCCCGGGCGCGGCTGAGCTCGGTCGGAACACTGTCGCGGCGAGCGCTCAGCGTTGCTCGACGAACACCGTCAGCAGACGTCGGGCGAGCAGGGTCAGCCCGACGATCAGCGCCAGTGCCAGGGTGAGCAGCAGGAACTGCTCGGGACCGGCGCGGCGCAGCAACGCCATCAACCCCTCGGCGAACACCGCCATCGTCGCCACCCCGGGCAGCATCCCGATCAGGGTGCCGATGGCGTAGTCACGCAGGCGGATGTGCGAGGCCCCGGCGAGCAGGTTGAGCAGGGTGAAGGGGGCGACCGGGACGATGCGCACGGCGATGATGGTGAGGATGCCGCGCCGTGCCAGGCGCTCGCTGAGGCGGTGGATGCGCCCGCCGGCGAGCCGGTTGACGGCGGGTCGACCGAGATAGGCACCGAGCCCGTAGGCCGCCAGCGCCGCGAGCAGCGAGCCGAGCAGGGCATAGCTGGCCCCGGCCAGGGGGCCGTAGACCAGCGCGGTGACCAGGATCAGCAGGGTTACCGGGATCGCCAGCAGACTGCCGACGACGAAACCCGCGAGCAACAGCGCCGGCCCCCAGGGGGCGTGGAGCTGATCGGTCAGTTGCTCGGCGAGCTGCTGCGGATCGAGTGATTCGCCCAGGCCGCTCCAGCGCCAGAGGATCGCCAGCGCGGCGAGCAGCACGACCAGCGCGATCCCGAATCTGAGTCGGCGCCGCGCGTGCGGCAGATGACGACGCCCGACCACGGCGTCGCCGACATCGAGGACGTTGAGCGGGCGCTTGGGGTCGATCAGCCGCTCGTCGGGGAGCTGGCGTTCCCACTCCGGGTCGACGGCGCCCTCCAGCGGGGTCAGGGTCTTGCGCCCCGGAGGGGCATCGGCGCGGATCGCTTCGATTGCCCCGATCAGTCCGCCGGCCTCCCGTTCGGCGCTTGCCAGGTGTTGCGGCTCGCAGTCGAGCAGGTTGCCGATGAGTTCGCGGCGCAGCGCGGCGATGCGTGCCCGTCCCTCCTCGTCGGTGACCTCGAGACAGAGGTCGCATTCAGTATCCAACCCCATCGATCGATTGCTGAGATTGGCCGATCCGACCCGCAACCAGCGGTCGTCGACGATCGCCAGCTTGGCGTGGACCATCAGGCAGCCGCTCTCGAGGCCGGGGACCTCGGGGTGGTAGACGCGCAGTCGAGCGTGCCGATCGGCCTCGCGCAGGCGCTCGAGCTGGCGGGCGCGAAGTATGTCCATGGTGTGCTGTTCGAGCCAGGCGCCGGTCTCGCGCGGCAGCACGATCACCACCTCCGGGCCGTGCGCCTCGCCGAGGCGTTCGCACAGCGCGCTGCACAGGGTGGTCGAGGTCAGGTACTGGTTCTCGAGATAGATCAGCCGCTCGGCACGTGCGAACAACGCCAGATAGAGCTGCTCGACCTCGCGCACCTCCCGCTCCGGTGCCTGGTCGTCGCGCGCCGGTTGCTGCGGCTGGGTGCGGGCGATGGCGCAGGGTTGGTCGCGCAGCAGCGCAGCGACCCCTTCGGGCCAGGGATCGTGTACCGGTGGTGGGCTCGGCGCGGGCGTCTCCTCGCCGCAGCGCGCCCAGCGCGCGCGCGCCAGCTCGGCGAGTGCGCCGGCGCTCTCGCCGTCGACCATCAATTGCAGGTCGTGGAAGGGCGGGTAGGGCTTGCCGTCGGGATCGCGTCGGCGGGCATCCTCGGCCTGGTGCGCGCTGCTGTCCCAGCGCCACTTGCCGAGGTCGAAGCCGCCGCAGAAGGCCAGTGCGTCGTCGATGACCACCAGCTTCTGGTGGTGACTGGCCGCCAGCGGATGATTGTCATCGAGGGCGAAGTGCAGGCGAGGGTGCTGGCGCCAGGGGTGGATGCCGAAGAGCAGCGGTTCACGCTCGAGCGCGTAGATCGGCGCATAGTCCCAAAGCAGGATCCAGGCCTCGAGCCCGGGGGTGCGTTCGAGCAGGGCATGGAGCAGCTCGCCGAGTCGGGTCGGCAGCCCGTCGCCGGGGTCCTCGCGCACCAGCTCGAGCTGACTGTGCAGGTCCCAGCCGAGGATCAGGATGCGATGCCGGGCATTGATCAGTGCCCGACGCAGGGTGGCGAAGTAGCGTTCGCCATCGATCAGTGGAGCCAGACGGCGGGTGCCGGTGATCTGCCAGCAGGTCTCGCCGGGTACCAGCAATGGGTTGGGCGTGTGACGTTCCATCGGGGGGTCATCCTGTTCGGGTGGCGCGCGGCAGCGCCAGTTCTGCGTAGAGCGGCAGGTGGTCGGAGGCGATGCGGGCCCGTGGGTCGCGGCTGCGTTCGAGTCGCTGCAACAGTCCCGCCGGTCGGGTCCAGACGCGATCGAGCGCGAGCAGTGGCCAGGCGGCGGGGAAGCTGGCGAGCCTCGGGGTGGGCCCGAGCAGCCGGGAGAGCTGGCGTTCGGTGCGCGCCAGCGGCCACCAGGTGTTGAAGTCGCCCAGTACCACCAGGGGGGCGGGTGAGTCGCTGATCCAGGGGCGCAGGCGTTCGACCTGGCGGCGTCGCTCCCGGGTCCTCAGCCCGAGATGGGTGGCGAGACAGCGCAGCGGGGTGCCGTGCACGGTGCGCAGGTCGGCGACGATGGCTCCGCGCGGCTCGCGCCGGCGTTCGCTGAGGTCGAGACGGGTGAGTGCGATGACCGGCAGCCGGGTGAGCAGGGCGTTGCCGTAGTGGCGATCGTGGGTGAGGATGGTCGGACCGGGAATGGCGTGATAGTCGCCGAGTTGCGCCAGCTCGTGCATCTGTGCCGAGGGCGCGTGTGCTGTCGGGGTCGAGTCGACCTCCTGGAGCGCGATCAGGTCGGCATCGAGCGCGCGCAGCACCGTGGCAATGCGTCCGAGGTCGCGGCGACCGTCGCGGCCGATCCCGCCGTGGATATTGTAGGTGACCACGCGCAGCCGTTGGCGCGGGTCCTGGTCGGCCATCATGTTCCATGACATGGCTGCCGCGTGGCGTGATTCAACCGCGGCCACGTCGTCCCCGGGCCGGTTCCCCTATACTGTGGGCAGACGAAAAGGATGTCGCAAGGCGTGTTGGTTCAGCGTCAGCGCAGGAGTGAGCACCATGATCGATGTCCCGGTTTCGGTTCCCTTCGTCCCCACCGGTGCGCGTCCGAGCATGTCGGAGCGGCTTGGGCTCGGGCGGGTGGCCACGCGCCCCGAGTCGACACGTCCGGTCAACGATCCCGAGGCGGTCGGCCCGCGCCGCCCGAGCGACGAACAGGCGCGCGACGGCGCAGTGCTGGGTGGCGAGATCGGCGCCCGCGTCCGTCTCGCACTCGAGGCCGGCGAGCACACCGCCGAACCCGCCTCCACGACCTCGCAGACGAGCGGGGAGGCGCGCTTGAGCGCGGCGCTGGATCCCGGGCCGGCGGCGCCGACGCGCGGGTCGTTCGACGCCGAGGCCTGAGCCTCGCTGTCGGGGTCAGTCTTCCTCGTGGGGCCGCGGTGTGCGGCGGCGGCGGGTGGTCTCGAAGGCGAAGGCCACGGCGTCGGCGACCTCCTCGGCCATGCGCGAGCGTTCCTCGTCGCTCTGGTGCGAGGCGAAGTCGATGCTGTGGCGTACGTAGCGCGGCGGCAGATAATTGAGCGCGACACAGGCGAGATCGTCAAAGTAGTCTGCGTCGAAGGCTTCGCCGCGCTCGGCGAGCAGCTCGCTGATACGCGCGGCGACCAGGCGTTCATAGTGATTCTCGATGCTGGAGAGCATGACGGTCGACTCCGGTTCTGCCTATCGGGATGGCGCCGGCCCCGGGGTGGGCACGATGCGCCATGGGTCGGCGCTATCTTAGCCGAAGCCTCGCGATCTCGACCATGACGCAGGGCGTGTCGTCCAGCAAGTCCCGAGTTCGATCCCAAAGGAGCGAAGATGCACGATCGACACGGCTCGACCGATGCCGCCATTCCCGCCGCATGGCGGGGCGTGCTGGGCGACGGCCTGGCCATCACCCTGGTGCTGGCGCTGGCGCCGAGCCGTCGCCCCCCGACCCCGGCGGAGTCGGGGGTTCGGCTGCTCGATGCCATCGCGATGCTCGAAGACGGTGGCCGTGGCGGGCGCGACGAGACGCCCTCGCTGGAGCTGCAGCGACTCGAGGCGAAGGTCGACCTGCTGATGCAGCTGCTCTCGACCTGGATGCAGGCGCAACTCCCGGCGCCGGTGAGCGCGACCCTGAGTGCCGAGGGGGTGGTGTTGCCCGCCGCGCTGCTCGATACTGCCGATGATCGGCTCGAGCTCTACCCCTCGACAGCCTTCGCCCAGCCGCTGGTGCTCGGGCTCGAGACGGTCTGCGAACTCGATGGTGCGATGGGCGCGCGCTGGCGGTTCAGTGATGACGGGCTGCGCGAGGCGCTGGGGCGTTGGGTGTTTCGGATGCACCGGCGCGCAGTGGCGCGGGCGCGGCGATAGCGCGCCTTCGGTCGCACCATGGGGTCTGCGTGCTTGACAGTGGCCGACGCGGACGTTAGAAACTCGTCGCTCCATCAAGAATCGCGATGCGCCCTCTCCGGAGCAAACAGCAAGCCGGTTCGGCGGCCGTCTGCTCGCCTTCCGCGTGTCGCGGGCGCGAGTGTCACGAGCGCGGGGCTGCGTTCACCGCGGAAGGATTGCGTTTACGATGCCGAGCGAGGGCAACCCATTTGAGCAACGCGTGCGGATCGGTGTGTTCGGTGATCAGCCGGCGCGCGACAGGACCGGACACATCCTGGAGTTCCTCGGCTGCGAGGTGCAGCCACTCGAGGCCCTCGACGAACTCGACACGATGTCACTCGCAGCACTCTGGCTGTGCGCGCCGGGGGCGCGTCTGGCCGAGCAGCTCGAGCGTGTCCGTCCACCCTCCCTGCCACTGATCTGTCAGCCGCTCGACGGTGCCCGCGAGGCGCTGCCCGGGCATGTCTGTGTGGTCGACGAGCCGCCTGTTGTCGGGCGGGTGCTGGCGGTGTTGCAGTGGTTACGGGCGGACGCGACCGATGCCGTCGAGACGTCCGGGATCGAGGGCCTGGTCGGCGCCCATCCGATCATGCGTGGGGTCAAGCGCGCCATCACCCAGGTCGCCAACAGCGATGCCACGGTGCTCATCCTCGGCGAGACCGGCTCCGGCAAGGAGGTGGTGGCGCGCGCGATCCATGCCGCCTCGTCGCGGTGCGACAAGCCCTTCGTCGCCGTCAACTGTGGCGCCATCCCGCCCGACCTGCTCGAGAGCGAGCTGTTCGGTCACGAGAAGGGGGCCTTCACCGGGGCCTTCACCGCTCGCACCGGGCGCTTCGAGCTCGCCGCCGATGGCGTGCTGTTTCTCGACGAGATCGGCGACATGCCGCTGCCGATGCAGGTCAAGTTGTTGCGCGTGCTCGAGGAGCGAACCTTCGAGCGGGTCGGCTCCAACAAGCCGATCCAGGCCCAGGCGCGGATCATCTCCGCCACCCATCGAGACCTCCAGGAGGCGGTTGATGCCGGCGCCTTTCGCCAGGATCTGTTCTTTCGTCTCAACGTCTTTCCCATCGAGTTGCCGGCGCTGCGCGAACGGCGCAGCGACATCCCGCTGCTGATCGGCGCGCTCGAGGAGCGCTTGCGCGCGCAGTCGGTGGAGACCGCGCGGCTGACCCCGGCGGTCATCGCCTATCTCGCGCAGCTGCCCTGGCCGGGCAATGTGCGCGAACTCTCCAATCTGCTCGAGCAGTTGGCGATCCTCTATCCGGGGGAGCCGGTGGACCTGGCGCAGCTGCCGCCGCGCTTTCGCCCCGAGGCGGCCGCCGAGGTGCTTGAGGGGTTGCCCCCGGCCCCGGTCGCCGCCCCGGCGCTCCCCGGAGGGTGCGAGGAAGGCGCCCTGCCGCCTGAGGGGGTGGAGTTGCGCGGCTATCTCAACGAGCTCGAGCGCCGCATGATCGTCACCGCCCTGGAACAGAACGATCAGGTGGTGGCGCGTGCCGCGCGACGTCTGGGCATGCGTCGCACCACCCTGGTCGAGCGCATGCGCAAGTTCGGCCTGGGGCGCGGCGGCGACTAGCAAAGCCCCCCCGGCCGAGCGGGAGACCGAGATTGCCCGTCAAGAATTCGACGTCCTGTCGGTGATGATGCTGCTCGTCATCTGCGCCCGGGGTTGCGCAATCCTGCCGCAGCCCTTGTCCGTCAGGCCCTGCCGCCATGCCTGAGGTTTTTGGCACTTAATTTGCAATATCCCATATCGTGTCCAAGGGTCGGGTACGCCGCTGCACCTGCGTATCCAACCGGATTACGTGGATTGAAGAGATGGGAGATTGTGAACGTGAGTGACATGCAGATCCAGAACGTCTTGCAGCAGATGCGCGCGCTCTCGCAGTCGGGACGGGTCGAGGGGAGCATGCCTGCGACGCAGCAGCCGACGGCGCCGAGCGAGGGCGGTGAATTCGCCACCGCGCTGCGCGATTCGTTGCGCTCGGTCAATGCGTTGCAGCAGGAGGCCAAGCAGGTGCAGACCAGTTTCGAGCTCGGTGAGGCCAATACCAGTCTGCCGCAGGTGATGGTGGCGATGAACAAGTCGAGTCTCGCCTTCGAGGCGACCAATCAGGTGCGCAACCGGCTGTTGTCGGCGTACCAGGAAGTCATGAGCATGCAGGTCTGAGCGCTGACGGCGCGCAGATCCACGGAGAGATTCATCCATGGCGTCTTCGCTGACAGCCGCCTTTTCTACTGGAATCAAGACCTTCAACGAACTGCCGGTGGGTCGGCAGATCGCGTTGCTGGGGATGATCGCCGGTGGTCTGGTGGTGGCTGGCGCCATCCTCTACTGGGCGATGCGCCCGACCTATGCGCCGCTGTTCTCGCGGATGGAGAATGCCGAGGCCGCCGAGGTGGTTCAGGCGCTCGATCAGCTCGGCGTGGCCTACCGCATCGATGAACTCTCCGGACGGATCGAGATCCCCCAGGCCCAGATCGCCCAGACCCGATTATTGCTCGCCGGTCAGGGGCTGCCACGCGCCTCGGACTTCGGCTTCGAGCTGCTGCAGGAGGACATGGGATTCGGCGCCAGTCGCTTGATGGAAGGAGCGCGCCATCAGCGTGCGCTCGAAGGCGAGCTGGCGCGCTCGATCGCGGCGCTCGATCCGGTGGAGAGTGCGCGGGTTCATCTCGCGCTGCCCGAGCGCTCGGTGTTCGTGCGCGAGCGCAAGCCGGCGAGCGCTTCGGTGGTGGTCCATCTGCGCGGCACCCGGGCCTTGAACGACACCCAGGTCGCAGCCATCGTTCATCTGGTGTCCTCGAGCATCCCGGCGCTCGATCCCGAGCAGGTCACCGTGGTTGACCAGCACGGTCGGCTGCTCACCAGCAACGACGACGAGATGGGGTTGTCGACCTCGGCCGACCAGCTCGACTACATCCGCCGTCTCGAGAGCAGCTATGTCGATCGGGTGATGACCCTGCTGGTGCCGATCATCGGGCGCGACGGGGTGCGGGTGCAGGTGGCCGCGGACATCGATTTCTCCCGCGTCGAGCGCACCCAGGAGTCGTTCGATCCCGAGCGCACCGCGGTGCGCTCCGAGCAGCTCAGCGAGCAGGAGCGCGTCGGCAGCGACCCGGCGATCGGCGGCATCCCCGGCGCCTTGACCAACCAGCCGCCGGCCGGTGGCGCCGTCGGCGCGGCGCCGGTGGCCGACCCGATGATGCCGAGCAGTCGCAGCATGCAGAAGACGCGCAACTACGAGATCGATCGCGCGATCTCGCACGTGCGCGAGATGCCGGGCAATATCCGCCGGCTGTCGACGGCGGTGGTGGTCGACTATCGCGAGGAGCTCAACGAGGAAGGCGAGGTGGTGCGGGTGCCGCGCACGGAGGAGGAGCTGGCGAGCATTCGCGCGCTGGTGCGTGAGGCGGTGGGGTTCGACGATGCGCGCAATGATTCGCTCAACGTGATCACCGCCTCGTTCACGCCCGCCGACACCACCGACGCCGAGCCGGTCTGGACCCAGCCGTGGTTCCTCGAGCTGGCCAAGATCGGCGCCGGGCTGATCCTCGCGCTGATGGTACTCTTGACCATCGTGCGTCCGGCGGTACGTCAGCTCGCGCCGCCGTCCGCCGACGAGGCTGCCGCCGCGCTCGAGGACCAGTCGGGCGAGGGCGGTGGGGCCGGCGGCGAGGGCGAGCTCGGCGAGGATACCGTGGCGATCACCCAGCAGAGCGCGGCGATCGCCGCGCTCACCGGGCCGAAGGACGGGGATCAGCAGCAGGTCGATCTCGAGGCGGTGCGCGAGCTGGTCAAAGAGGATCCGAAACGCGTGGCACAGGTGATGAAGAGCTGGCTGAACGAAGATGGCAACTGATCCGTCCAAGCGCCCCGGCCCCGAGCAGGTGGCAATCTTCCTGATGAGCATCGGTGAGGGGCCAGCCGCCGAGGTGCTCAAGCACATGGGACCGAAGGAGGTGCAGAAGATCGGCACCGCCATGGCCTCGCTCGAGCGGGTCTCGCGCACCGATATCGACTATGTGCTGAAACGTTTCTCGGAGACGGCCATGGAGCACACCTCGCTCGGGATCGGCGCCGAGGACTATGTGCGCTCGGTGCTCAACTCCGCGCTCGGCGAGGACAAGGCCTCGGGGCTGATCGACCGCATCCTGCTCGGTCGCAACTCCAAGGGGCTCGAGGCGCTCAAGTGGCTCGATCCGCGCGCCATCGCCGAGATGATCCGTCACGAACACCCGCAGATCGTCGCCATCGTGCTCTCGCACCTCGACGCCGACCAGGCCGCCGAGACCCTCTCCTATCTCCCCGACCGGATGCAGTCGGATATCGTGCTGCGCATCGCCACCCTCGACGGCGTCCAGCCCGCAGCGCTCCACGAGCTCGACGAGATCCTCGAGCGCCAGCTCTCGGGCAAGAACACCGCCAAGTCCTCGATGGTCGGCGGGGTCAAGACCGCCGCCGACATCCTCAACTTCATGGACGCCTCGCAGAGCACCAACGTGATGTCCGGGGTCACCCAGGTCGACGAGGATCTCGGCGAACGCATCCAGGAGCTGATGTTCGTCTTCGAGAGCCTGGTCGACGTCGACGATCGCGGTATCCAGACCCTGCTGCGCGAGATCTCCACCGACTCGCTGGTGCTTGCGCTCAAGGGCGCCGATGACGCGCTCAAGGACAAGATCTTCAAGAACATGTCCAAGCGCGCCGCCGAGATGCTGCGCGAGGACCTCGAGGCCAAGGGGCCGGTGCGGTTGAGCGACGTCGAGGGGGCGCAGAAGGAGATCCTTGCCGTGGCGCGTCGACTCTCCGAGAGCGGTGACATCGTTCTCGGCGGGGCCGGCGGGGAGCAGATGGTGTGAGCGGCTCCGGATCTTCGGTGCTCTATGCCGACCTGCTCGACGGGCCGGTGCAACGCTGGCAGCCGCCGGATGTCGGCGCGCCGCCGCCCGCGCCCGAACCCGAGCCCGAACCCGAGGTCGAGCCCGAACCCGAGCGTTATCTGCCGACCGCCGCCGAGATCGAGGCGATCGAGCAGGCCGCGCGTGATGCCGGTTACGAGGCCGGTTTCGAATCCGGCTACAAGGAGGGGCGCGAACTCGGCCAGGGTGAGGCGGAGAAGGAGGGCCGGGCGCGCTACGACAAGAAGGTACGCGAGACGGTCGAAGCCCTCGAGGGCGTGGCCCGCGATCTCGCCGATCCCCTGGCTGCCGCCGCCGATGCGCTCGAGCCCGAGCTGCTGGCACTGGTGGTGGCGATGGCGCGACGGGTGGTGATGGCCGAGCTCGAGCAGCACCCGGAACACGTCGCCCGGGTGCTCGGCAGTGCGCTCGGGCAGCTGCCCTCGCGCAATCGCGAGATCCGCGTGCGCATCAACCCCGAGGACGCGGAGATCCTCGAGGCCTATGCCCGTGACCGTGACGAGCGCATCAGCTGGCGCCCGGACCCGGGTGTCGCCCGTGGCGGCTGCACCATCGAGAGTGGCCCGAGTCGGATCGACGCCACCCTCGAGGAGCGGTTGCGTCAGAGTGTCGAGGCGCTCTGGGGGGAGGTCGAACCGGCGCCTGACGAGCCAGTGGTCGACGGCGCCGAGTCCTTGTCGCCGGCGGCTTCGGTGGATGCTGCCGTTACCGACGTTGACGCCGCGCCGGAGACGGGAGACGTCGCACTGGCCGATGAAGAGGTCGAGCAGCGATGAGCGAGCTGATCGATGGATTGCGCGAGCAGGGCACCCGCGATCTGGTCAGCGGGTTGCGCGAGCGCCTGGCACAATCGGGGCGGCGCATCGACAAGGTGGCGCCGCCCCAGCCCGAGGGGCAGCTCTCGCGGATGGTCGGACTGACCCTCGAGGCCGAGGGGATCCGGCTACCGGTCGGCGGGCGCGCGGCCATCCATACCGCCAGCGGTGGTCGGGTCTCGGCCGAGGTGGTCGGCTTCCAGGGCGAGCGCACCTTCCTGATGCCCGAGGGGCGGATCGAGGGACTGGTGCCGGGGGCGCGGATCGAGCCGCTCGACCAGCAGCGGCGCATCGCCGTCGGGCCGCAGTTGTTGGGGCGGGTGATCGACGCCAACGGCGAGCCACTCGACGGCGCCGGGCCGCTGCGCGCGCAGCAAGAGATGCCGATCGACGGGCGCCCGATCAATCCGCTCACCCGCGACCCGATCCGCACCCAGCTCGATGTCGGCGTGCGCACCCTCAATGGACTGCTCACCGTCGGTCGCGGTCAGCGCCTCGGGCTGTTCGCCGGCAGTGGCGTGGGCAAGAGCGTGCTCTTGGGGATGATGACCCGGTTCACCGCCGCCGACGTCATCGTCGTCGGGCTGATCGGCGAGCGCGGTCGCGAGGTCAACGAGTTCATCCACGACATCCTCGACGACGAGTCGCGCCGGCGCACCGTGGTGGTGGCGGTGCCGGCCGACCAGTCGCCGCTGCTGCGTCAGCACGGCGCGCTGGTGGCGACCACGGTGGCCGAGTACTTCCGCGACCAGGGGCTCGACGTGCTGTTGCTGATGGACTCGCTGACGCGTTTTGCCCAGGGCGCGCGCGAGATCTCCATGGCCATCGGCGAGCCGCCGGCGACCAAGGGCTACTCGGCCTCGGTGTTCGCGCGCCTGCCCGCGCTGGTCGAGCGCGCCGGCAACGGTGACAAGGGCGGCGGCTCGATCACCGCCTTCTACACCGTGCTCGCCGAGGGCGACGACCAGAACGACCCGATCGTCGACGCCGCGCGCGGCATCCTCGACGGGCACGTGGTGCTCTCGCGCGAGATCGCCCAGAGCGGGCGCTATCCGGCGATCGACGTCGGCGCCTCGGTCTCGCGGGTGATGAGCGCGCTGATCAGCCCCGAACACGAACAGGCGGCGCGGCGCTTTCGCGGCATGATGGCCACCTATGCCGCCAACCGCGACCTGATCGCCGTCGGCGCCTATCGCAAGGGCACCGATCCCCAGCTCGACGAGGCGGTGGCGATGTACCCGCGTCTCGAGGCCTATCTCGCCCAGCAGCGCAGCGAGTGCGTGACCTTCGAGGAGGCCCGCGACAGCCTGATCGCGCTGATGCGGGGTGGGCCGTGAGCGCCGGCATCCGTCGTTTCAAGCGCCTGCTGCGCATCCGCGAGGCGCAGGAGAACGAGGCCGCGGTGGGGCTCGCCGCGCGGCTCGACACCCTCAACCAGGTCGAGGCCCAGCGCGAGCAGCTCGAGCGCTATCTCAACGACTATCTGAACGCCCTGGTGCCGGAGGATGTCAACATGCTCAAGCAGTTGGCGCGGATGCGCGATCAGCTGCGCGAGGCCCTCGATCAGCAGGAGCTGCGTGTCGATGCCGCTCAGGCACAGGTCGATCAGGCCCGTGCGTTCTGGCTCGAGCGCCATCAGGCGAGCCTGTCGCTGGACAAGCTGATCGAGCGACGTCGTGAACAGGAGGCGCTCCAGGAAGGGCGTCGCCAGCAGCGCGAACAGGACATGTGGGCGACCCGGCGCGCCTTCGATCAGCGTCACCAGGAATGAGGCCCGCTGATGCGACAGGCGCCTAACCGGGGCGGTGCAAGCCCCCTTCATCAATAGCGAGGATCGCGGTCATGCAAGCGCAAACAGCTCAGTTACAGCCATATGGCCTGTTGCAGCTGCTCTCCGGCGCCACGACCGGGGCGGCGGCGGTTGATCCCGCGGGGGAGGGAGGCGCCTTCACCGAGGCGCTCGAGGGCCAGCTGCGCGAGCTGCTCTCGGGCTGGGGCGTCGACCTCGAACAGCTCGACTCCGAGTTGCAGGGGGCCGAGACCCCGGATGAGGCCTTGGCCTCGCTGGTCGCCTTGCTCCAGCAACTCCCCGCCGAGATGCCGAGCGCTGTCGTCCCGAGCGGGGGCGTGGTCGCGACCGCACTCCCGGGCAGCGGGCCGAGCACGGGGGAGGCCGTGGTGCTCGCCGCGTTGCAGCAACTTCCGCTCGGACAGGGCCGGGCGCTCGGCGCGCGGCTGCCCGGTGAGGAGATGGCGGGGCGCGGCGAGGCCCTGCTCAACGCATTGCAGGCCCAGCTCGATGCCGCGACCACCGGCACCGAGAGTGCCGATGGTGCCGACGATCTGGTGGCGCGGCTGCGGGGGTTGCTGCGAGGCGAGACGAGCAGCGTCGAGCTCTCGGCGGCGGAGCGTGCAAGCCTGACGGCGCTGCTCCAGCAACAGGGGGGTGGGGCGTCGACCGAGGACGGACTCGAGACGCTGGCGCCGGTCCTGCGGTCGTTGTTGCAGTCGGTGACGACGGACGGCAGCGATGCCGATCCCGAGGCCTTGCTCAGGGGGGCGGTGAGGTCGGGCGAGGGTGCTGATCTTGCGGCCCTGTCGTTGTCGCCGGGGCTGACGCGTGCGCTCCAGCCGGAGATCGACGGCAGTCGTGAATTCTCGCGCGAGGCGTTGTTCGAGCTGTTGCAGCGCTGGGGCGGTCATGATGGCGCCTCGGTTGTCGAGCAGGAGCGAGACCAGGACTCGCGGCTTGCGGTGTCGGCGCCGACCGGCACCGGCGCGACGACTCAGCCGGCGGGCGCCGAGACCAGTCGCCCGCTGGTGCTCGATTTCCAGCAGCTACTGCGCCCGGGGGGCGAGCGTGCGCTGGTCGAGCGCATGCAGTGGCTGGCTCGCGCCGGAGAGGATGCGGCCGAGATCAAGCTGCACCCGCCGAGCCTGGGGGCGCTCGAGGTACGGGTGGCGATGGAGGGCGACAAGGCCAATGTGCAGTTCTTCGCCGCCAACCCAGTCGCCCGCGAGGTGCTCGAGGCGGCATTGCCGCGGCTGCGCGACTCGCTGGCCCAGGAGGGGATGTCGCTCGGCGAGGTGACCATTGCCGACCAGCCGCCGCAGCAACAGGATCGCGGTTCCCAGGCCGATCGTGACGGTGGCGCCGGTCGTGGCGAGGGTGGTGGCGATCCGGGAGAGACCGGCGAGCCCTTGACCCACAGCACCCTCGGCGCCCTGTCGCAACGGCTCGATCTGTTCGTCTGATCGCGGCGTTACCGTCCTCCCGGCCGAGCGCCGTTCCCGCCTCCCTACGTCCAGTCATCGGGCTTTGATAGACTGCTCCGATGTGCGGGCGCGCGGCCTGGTCTGGTGCCGCGTCGTGCGTCCGGCGCGTGCCCGAGGCTCGACGCTCCAGTGGTGTCAATATCCTGACGCGCCTGGTCGTCTCCGCTATCGCGGCATGATCCGCTCCACGGATGGAGTCAATCCGCATCCCGCGCGGATGCCAGTCAATTCGGGTGAACCATGGCGAAGAACAAGAAGGCCGAGACCGACGAGGCCGCGAAACCGTCGGGTAAGTGGAAGCTGATCATCCTGATCCTGCTGGTGGTGCTGGTCCTCGCCGGCGGTGGGGGAGCGGCCTATTTCTTCCTGATGGGCGGCGATGATCCCGAGGCCGAGGGTGAGGAGGCGGCCGAGCAGGGCACCGAGATGGTCGCGCCCGGCGCCGCAGCGCCGGCGGCTCCGCTGGGACCGATGATCTACCGTCCGCTCGACTCGATGACGGTCAATCTGTCGGCCGAGGGGCCGGTACGCTTCCTCCGTGTCGGGGTAACGGTGATGACCCGTGACGAGGCGGTGGCGGCCGCCATCGAGAAGCACATGCCGATGATCCGCAACGACTTCCTGGCTCATCTGGCCGCGCAGGACTATGCCCAGCTCAACACCCCTGAGGGCAAGGACGCGTTGCGTGCGGCGCTCACCGAGATGCTCAGCGCGGCGCTGATCAAGGTCGGCGAGCCGGCACGGATCGAGGGCGTCCTGTTCACCGATCTGGTGATGCAGTAACAGAGGACAGGCGGCGATGGCCCAGCAGACCGACATCCTCAGTCAGGACGAGATCGATGCGCTGTTGCATGGTGTCGACAGCGGGGATATCGATACCGAGGACAACCCCTATCCGGCCGATGGCCAGATCCGGCCCTTCAATCTCGCCAGCGAGGAGCGCATCGTGCGTGGGCGAATGCCCACGCTCGACATGATCAACGAGCGCTTCGCCCGCTATCTGCGCGTGCACCTGTTCAACCTGTTGCGTCGCTCCTCGGAGATCTCGGTGGTCGGCACCAAGGTCACCAAGTTCTCCGAGTACATCCACTCGCTCTACGTCCCCACCAGCCTCAACCTGGTGCGGGTGACGCCGCTGCACGGCACCGCGTTGTTCGTCTTCGACCCGCGACTGGTGTTCACCCTGGTCGACAACTTCTTCGGCGGCGACGGGCGCTATTACTCGCGCATCGAGGGCCGTGACTTCACCCCGATGGAGCTGCGCGTCATCCAGAACCTGCTCCATGCCGCCTTCGACGACATGAAGAAGGCCTGGGAGCCGGTGATGGACCTGACCTTCGAGTACGTCAACTCGGAGGTCAATCCGCAGTTCGCCAACATCGTCAGTCCCACCGAGATCGTGGTGATCAACGATTTCCACATCGAACTCGAGGGCGGCGGCGGCAACCTCCACGTGACCCTGCCCTACTCGATGATCGAGCCGATCCGCGAGCTGCTCGACACCGGTCTGCAGTCCGACCGCTCCGGGGTCGACGAGCGTTGGTTGCACGCGCTCCAGGAGGAGGTGCAGATCGCCGAGGTGGAGATCTTCTCGATGCTCACCGAGGCGACCTTGACGGTGCGCGAACTGCTCGATGTCCGCCCCGGCGACATCATCCCGGTCGAGCTGCCGGAGACCGTGGTGCTCAACGTCGAGGATATCCCGACATTTCGGGGCAAGTTCGGCACCTCGAACGGCAACAACGCCATCAAGATCACTGAATTCCTGCAAGGGAGCAAGGAGACGACGACGCCATGAGTCCGGAGAAAGGCAAGGGCCAGGACGATGCCGCGCTGGCCGACGACTGGGCGGCGGCACTCGAGGAGCAGAAGGAGTCCGATACCCCGCCGCAGACGACGCCGGGTGGGGCCATCCATGAGTTCGGCGCCGGTTCGCCACAGCCGATGACGCCGGAGGACTTCACCGACAATCAGACGCCGCCGTCGGACAACGTCAACCTCAACATGATCCTCGACGTGCCGGTGACCATCTCGATGGAGATCGGCCGGGCCAAGATCCCGATCCGCAACCTGCTCCAGCTCAATCAGGGCTCGGTGGTGGAGCTCGACCGGCTGGCCGGTGCGCCGCTCGACGTCCTGGTCAATGGCACGCTCATTGCTCATGGTGAAGTCGTGGTGGTCAACGAGAAGTTCGGTATCCGTCTGACCGACGTCATCAGTCCCAGCGAGCGTGTGCGAAAACTCAAATGAGATCAATGCGGTCGAGCTCGACGCCAATCCTCGTCGGCATCCTGGCGCTGCTCCCGGGGGCGGCCTGGTGCGCCGATGTCGAGCTGACCAGCGCCGGATATCTGGCGCAGCTCTTCGGCGCGCTGGTGCTGGTGATCGCCGCCATCCTCGGCCTGGCCTGGCTGCTGCGCCGGCTGCCCGGCGGGGTGGGGCGGGCCGCTGACCAGCCGATCTCGATCCTCGCGGTACGCGCCATCGGTGCGCGCGACCGACTGCTGCTGGTCCAGGTCGGCGAGGAGCAGCTGCTGATCGCCGCCGGCGCCACCGGCATGCGTACCCTGCACCGGCTGCGCAAGCCGGTGAGCGTCGCGCCGCCGGAGAACGGTGGCGGGGTCGATTTCGCTACGCTGCTCAAGCAGAGTCTGAGTCGGCGGGGGCGGTCGTGAGCGCGCGTCACTGGTTGTTGCTCGCGTTGCTGTTGCTGCCGGGGCTCGCCCTGGGGCAGCCGGGGGGGCTTGCTGCGGTGACCGTCACCGATGGCGCCGACGGTGGGCAGACCTACTCGGTCACCCTCCAGGTGCTGCTGTTGATGACGCTGCTGACGCTGCTGCCGTCGGTGCTGATCATGATGACCTCCTTCACCCGCATCATCGTGGTGCTGGCGTTGTTGCGCCAGGGGCTGGGGACCACCCAGACGCCCTCCAACCAGGTGCTCCTCGGGCTGGCGCTGTTTCTCACCCTGTTCATCATGGCGCCGGTGTTCCAGGAGGTCTACGACACCGCGGTCAAGCCCTACATGGACGAGGAAATCAGCACCGAGGCGGCGATCGGTCAGGCGGTGGAGCCGCTGCGGCGCTTCATGATCGCCCAGACCCGCGAGACCGACCTGGCGATGTTCGCCGAGATCCGCGGCATCGACGGTTTCGACTCGCCCGAGGCGATCCCCTTGAGCATGCTGGTGCCGGCCTTCGTCACCAGCGAACTCAAGACCGCCTTCCAGATCGGCTTCCTCATCCTGATCCCCTTCCTGATCATCGATCTGGTGGTGGCCAGCGTGCTGATGTCGATGGGCATGATGATGCTCTCGCCGCTGATCATCTCGTTGCCGTTCAAGATCATGCTGTTCGTGCTGATCGACGGCTGGCCGCTGCTGATGGGCACCCTGGCGCAGAGTTTCTACAGTTGAGGATGATGCTATGACTCCCGAAATGGTGATCGACGTCGGCAAGGACGCGGGCATGGTCGTGGTGCTGCTCTCGGCCCCGGCGCTGCTGACCGCGCTCGCCGTCGGTCTGGCGATCGGGATGATCCAGGCCGCCACCCAGATCCAGGAGATGACGCTGACCTTCATCCCCAAGCTGCTCGGCATGGGGGTGGCGCTGCTGTTCACCGGCCACTGGATGCTGGCGCTGGTCACCGACTACACCATCAGGCTTTATCACAGCATCCCCGAGCTGATCGGCTGAACCGCGGATGGTGATCTCGTTCGACACCCTGCTCGACTGGGTGGGGATGTTCGTCTGGCCCTTTGTGCGCATCAGCGCCATGCTGCTGGTCGCACCGATCTTCGGCGCCCGGACCGTCAACGCCCGTGTCCGGCTGTCGCTGGGCTTGTTGCTGGCGATCCTGGTCGCACCCCTGTTGCCACCGTTTCCCGCCATCGATCCACTCAGCATGGAGGGGTTGGTGGTCGCCCTCCAGCAGGTGCTGATCGGTGTCATGATGGGCTTTGTCGCCCAGCTGGTCTTCGCCGCCGTGACCCTGGCCGGCGAGAGCATTGCCTTGTCGATGGGATTGGGCTTCGCCTCGGTGATCGACCCCGCCGGCGGGGTACAGGTGCCGATGGTGTCGCAGTACTTCGTGATCCTCACCACGTTGCTGTTCCTCGCCTTCGATGCCCATCTGGTGTTGCTCCAGCTGATGACCCTGAGCTTCGAGGTGATGCCGGTGGGGATGCAGGGGCTGGTTGCCGAGGACTTCTGGCGCATCGCCGGGTTCGGTACCACCATGTTCGCCGGCGCCTTGCTGATCGCGCTGCCGGCGGTGGCCTCGTTGTTGCTGGTCAATCTCGCCATGGGCGTGGTCACCCGTGCCGCGCCTCAGCTCAACATCTTCGCGGTCGGTTTCCCGGTGACCCTGCTGATGGGGTTCGTGCTCATCATACTTATCCTGCCGGGGCTGCCGGCGCGGATCGGGGATCTGCTCACCGCCGCTTTCCTGCTGATCCAGCGGCTGCTCGGGGTGTGACATGGCCGAGAACGAGAACGGCCAGGAAAAAACCGAAGAACCGACCGCCAAACGCCAACGCGAGGCGCGCGAAAAAGGCCAGGTGCCACGCTCGCGAGAGTTCAACACCCTGACGGTGTTGCTCGCCGGTGCCGGCTTCATGGTGTTCTTCGGTGGTCATCTCGGCGGCCAGCTCGCCGCCCAGATGGCCGATGGCTTCACCCTGGAGCGCGAGCTGTTCTACGACACCCAGCGACTGCTGCCCTATCTGGCCAGCCAGATCGGTCGCGCGCTGCTGACCCTCGCGCCGCTCTTTGCGCTGCTCTTCGTCGTCGCGCTACTCGGGCCGATCCTGATCGGCGGTGCCAACTTCTCGGCGCAGGCGATGTCCCCCAAGCTCGACAAGCTCAATCCGCTCAAGGGGATCAAGCGCCAATTCTCCGCCCAGGCACTGCTCGAACTTGGCAAGACACTTGCCAAGTTCGTGATCGTCTCCCTGGTCGCCGGCATGGTGCTCTGGAGCGTTTCCGACGAGTTGCTGCATCTCGGCGAGGAGCCGCTCAAGGAGGCGATCTTCCATACCGCCGACATGGCAGTATGGATCTTTCTGCTGGTCTCGGCGGCGCTGGTGCTGATTGCTGCGGTCGACGTACCCTTCCAGCTGTGGAACCACAACAAGCAGCTGCGCATGACCCGTCAGGAGCTCAAGGACGAGTACAAGGAGACCGACGGCAAGCCCGAGGTCAAGGGACGCATCCGTCAACTGCAGCAGGAGATGGCCAGCCGGCGGATGATGGCCGAGGTGCCCAAGGCCGACGTGGTCATCACCAACCCCACCCGCTATGCCGTGGCCATCGTCTACGAGCCGGCGCGAATGCGTGCTCCACGGCTGCTCGCCAAAGGGGTTGGCGAGGTCGCCGGGGCGATTCGCGGGCTCGCCGACGAGCACGACATCATCCGGGTGGAGGCGCCGCGGGTGGCGCGTGCGATCTATTTCACCACCGATCTCGGCGAGGAGATCCCCGGTGGGTTGTTCGTCGCCGTGGCGCGCATCCTCGCCTATGTCTATCAGCTCAAGCGTCACGACCCCGAGGTATCGATGCCGACCGATCTGCCTGTGCCCGATGAATATCTCGATCCGCGCGAGGCCGCCCGCGCCGCACGGGGTAAACGCTAGTGGCCGGATTCAGTGAACGCCTCGGGGGCCTGAGCCGGCTCGGGCTGGGCGCGCCGCTGCTGCTCATCGCGCTGCTGTCGATGATGGTGCTGCCGCTGCCGCCGCTGGCGCTCGATCTGCTGTTCACCTTCAACATCTCGCTGTCGCTGATCGTGGTGATGGTGGCCGTCTACACCCCGCGCCCGGTCGATTTCGCCGCCTTCCCCTCGGTGTTGCTGCTCGCCACCCTGCTGCGTCTTGCGCTCAACGTCGCCTCGACCCGGGTGATCCTGCTGCGCGGCGCCGATGGCACCGATGCCGCCGGGCAGGTGATCCAGGCCTTCGGCGACTTCGTGCTCGGCGGTAACTTCGCCGTCGGTCTGGTGGTCTTCACCATCCTGGTGATCATCAACTTCGTGGTGGTCACCAAGGGCGCGGGGCGTATCTCCGAGGTCAGCGCGCGTTTTACCCTCGATGCCATGCCGGGCAAGCAGATGGCCATCGACGCCGATCTCAACTCCGGGCTGATCACCCAGGACGAGGCGCGTACGCGGCGCGAGGACATCGCCCAGGAGGCCGACTTCTACGGCTCGATGGATGGTGCGAGCAAGTTCGTGCGCGGGGACGCCATCGCCGGCATCCTCATCCTCTTCATCAATATCCTCGGCGGCATCGTCATCGGCACCACCCAGCACGGCATGTCCTTCGGCGAGGCCGGCAACGTCTATGTGCTGTTGACCATCGGCGACGGGCTGGTGGCGCAGATCCCCTCGCTGATGCTCTCCTCGGCCACGGCGATCATCGTCACCCGCACCTCGACGGCGCAGGACATGGGGCAGCAGGTGTTCGGACAGATGTTCGAGAACCCGCGGGCACTGTTCGTCGCCGCCGCCGTGCTCGGCATCCTCGGCGCCATCCCGGGGATGCCGAATATGGTCTTCCTCGGGCTTGCGGCGATGATGGCCGGCGGCGGCTATCTGCTCAGTCGTCGCAGCGCCCAGCCGGCCGGCGCCGAGGAGGTCGACCAGCTCCCGCCCGGGGTGGAGATGCCGCCGGCGCCGGAGGAGCGCGAACTCTCCTGGGAGGATGTGCCGCCGGTCGACCTGGTCGCGCTCGAGGTCGGCTACCGGCTCATCCCGCTGGTCGATCGCGGCCAGAACGGGCAGCTGATGGGACGGATCAAGGGCATTCGGCGCAAGCTCTCGCAGGAGCTCGGATTTCTCATCCAGCCGGTGCACATCCGCGATAACCTCGAGCTCGGTCCCAACCACTACCGTATCTCGCTGCTCGGGGTCACCCAGGCCGAGGCCGAGGTCTTCCCCGATCGCGAGCTGGCGATCAACCCGGGACAGGTCTTCGGCACCGTCCCCGGCACCCCGACCAAGGACCCGACCTTCAACCTCGATGCGTTGTGGATCGATCCGAGCGATCGCGAGAACGCCCAGGGCGCGGGCTACACCGTGGTCGATGCCGCGACCGTGATCGCCACCCATCTCTCGCAGGTGTTTCGCGAGAATGCCCACCGACTGATCGGTCACGAAGAGGTCCAGCACCTGCTCGATCAGCTCGGCCGGCGCTCGCCCAAGCTGGTCGAGAACCTGCTCTCGAAGACGCTGTCGTTGAGCGCGATCCTCAAGGTGATGCAGAACCTGCTCGCCGAGCAGGTCTCGATCCGCGACATGCGCACCATCGCCGAGACCCTGGCGGAGCAGGCGCAGAAGAGTCAAGATCCCGGCGCTCTGACCGCGGCGGTGCGGGTCGCGCTGGCGCGCTCGATCGTCCAGGACCTGGTCGGGCCTGCGGGCGAGCTGCCGTTGATCGCCCTTGAGCCAACATTGGAGCAACTCTTGCATAAGTCGCTGCGAGGCAGTCAGGGCGAGACCGTCGGGCTCGAACCCGGACTGGCTGAGCGGGTTCAGCGTTCGGTGGCCGACGCGGCCAGACGCCAGGAGATGGAGGGGGCGCCAGCGGTGCTGGTGGTCGCCCCGGAGATCCGTACCTGGGTCGCGAGCTGGTTGCGCGGCGCCGTCAGCAGCCTGACGGTGCTGGCCTTCACCGAGATCCCGGACAACCGCAAGATCCGGGTGGTGGCCACCGTGGGGCAGGGCGACGCCGCTCCGGCAAAGGCATGATTGAGCGAGCAGGAGTACGACCATGAGTGTGAGGCGCTATACGGCACGGGACATGCGCGACGCGATGCGTCAGGTGCGCGAGCTGCAGGGACCGGATGCGGTGATCCTGTCGAGTCGTCGGGTCGATGGCATGCTGGAGGTGATCGCCGCGCTCGACGAGGGCGATCAGGCCGCCGCGCCGGCACCGACGGTACCGACCCGTGCGCCACGCCGCGAGCGCGCGAGCGCGCCCGAGGCGCGTGCTCCGCGCCCGGCGGTGCCGGCGACCGCGACCCTGCCTACCGACCCCGAGATCGCGGCGATGCGGCGTGAACTCTGCGACCTGCGCAGCCTGCTGGTGCAACACCAGAACGCCAGCGAGTCGGCGCGCTGGGCGGCGCGTCATCCGCTCGCCGCCGAACTGGTGACGCGCCTGACCGACTGTGGCTTCACCGAGAAGCTCGCGCGCAGTCTCGCCGGCGGGATCCTCGAGGAGACCTCGGTCGAGAGCGCCTGGTCGCGGCTGCGCGCGCGGCTCTCGGCGGCGATCCCGACGGCACAGTCGCCGGTGCTCGACCAGGGGGGCATGCTGGCGCTGGTGGGGCCGACCGGGGTGGGCAAGACCACCACCCTGGCGCGGTTGGCGCTGCGCCAGATCCGGCGCATGGGACGCGACTCGGTCAGCCTGGTCTCACTTGACCGCCAGCGCATTGGCGCCTACAAGCAGTTGCAGGCGTTCGGGCAGATGGCCGGGGTCTCGGTGATGCTGCTCGAGAACGAGCATGAGCTGGCGGCGTTGTCGAGTCGCGCCGGTGATGGCAGACTGATTCTCATCGATACGGCCGGGCATGCCGCGCGTGATGCCGCCGAGCGCCGATTGTTTGCGCAGGTGCGCGAGCGCATCGAGCTCGAGACCTGGCTGGTAATTGCCGCTACCCATCAGTCGATGGTGCTCAGACAGGTGCTCGAGGCGTTCCAGTCGAGCGAACCCTCGGCCCTGGTGTTGACCAAGGTGGACGAGACGGAACAGCTCGGCGAGACCCTGTCCGTGTTGATGGAGCAGCGGCTCGGTTTGATTTTTTATAGCGATGGTCAACGCATGACCGAAGATTTCCACAAGGTCGATACACTCTATCTCACCCGCTTGGCGCTCCAGGAGCGGGCGCACGCCATGCGTGCGCCGGGCGGCGCCCGCGCCTCTCTCGATGGTCTGGCAATGAACGCGATGCCGGCGTCCACGCGGACGCCTGGTGAACAGGGCAGCATGGTTCTGGAGTCGGTCTTGCCCTTCAGGACGCCTGCCCATGCAACCGCCTAGCAATCGGCTCAGGAGTATCGCCGTCGCCAGCGGCAAGGGGGGCGTCGGCAAGACCAATGTCTCGGTCAATCTCGCCGTCGCGCTCGCGCGCATGGGACGGCGGGTGATGCTGTTCGACGCCGACCTCGGTCTGGCCAACGCCGATCTGCTGCTCGGACTGCGCCCGACCAAGACCCTGCACGATCTCGTCGAAGGGCGGGTCGAGGGACTCGAGGATGTGTTGGTGCAAGGCCCGCAGGGCATGCAGCTGGTGCCCTCGGCCTCGGGTATCGCCAGCATGGCCAATCTCAGCCCCGCCGAGCATGCCGGGCTGATCCGTGCCTTCAGCTCCTACCGTCAGCCGCTCGACGTGCTCATCGTCGATACCTCGGCCGGCGTCCAGGAGTCGGTCACCGCCTTCTGCAAGGCGGTTCAGGAAGTGATGGTGGTGGTCTGTGACGAGCCGGCATCGCTCACCGACGCCTATGCACTGATCAAGGTGCTGCACCAGGATCACGGCTTGCGTCGTTTCCGCATGGTCTGCAACATGTTGAGCTCGCCGGAGGCCGGTCGGCGTCTGGTGCGCAAGCTCTCGGCCGTCTGCGCCCAGTACCTGCCGGAGGTGATGCTCGAGGCCTCGGGTATCATCCCGCTCGACGACAACCTGCGTCGGGCCGTGCAGCGGCGCGGGCCTGTGGTCGACCTGTATCCGGGCAGTCCCTCGGGGCGCGCCTTCACCGAGTTGGCGACCCGGGTCGATCGTTGGCCCATCACCGAGACCGACCTGGGCGGGATCGGCTTTTTCGTCGAACGGATGTTGCAAAGTGCCTGATGGCCCCGAAACGTCCATTGCAGGGGTATCCTAGCCTGGCCGACCGGCCCGACGAGCTGGTTGCGGCCAATGTCGATCTGGTACAGCGTATCGCGCATCATCTGGCGGCGCGTCTACCGCCGTCGGTGCAGCTCGACGACCTGGTCCAGTCGGGCATGGTGGGGCTGATCGAGGCCGCGCGCCAGTTCCAGGCGGGACAGGGCGCGACCTTCGCGACCTATGCGACCATACGCATCCGTGGCGCGATGATCGATGAACTGCGCCGCGCGGACTGGACCCCGCGCTCGGTCCATCGCAACACCCGTCGCATCGCCGCAGCCATCCGTGAGGTGGAGACGCGCGAGGGGCGCACGGCGAGCGACGCCGAGGTCGCCGCCGAGCTTGAGATCGGGCTGGCGGACTATCATGCGATGCTGCAGGACAGTGCGAGCGCCAACGTCCTCGGCATCGAAGACCTGGGCGGCCCGGAGATGGAAGCCGATCGCTGGTTGGCGGGGACGGAGGATTCGCCCCCGGAGCAGCTCGCTCAGGCGCAGTTTCGCCTGGCACTGGCCCAGGCCCTGGGTGGCTTGCCGGAGCGCGAGCGCCTGGTCATGAACCTGTATTACAACGAGGCGTTGAACCTGCGCGAGATCGGCGCCGTGCTCGGCATCACCGAGTCGCGTGTCAGCCAGATCCGCAGTCAGGCCTTGCACCGCTTGCGCTCACGGTTGTCCGACTGGACCGGCGAGGGCAGTGAGTCGCTGTTGTGATCGATAAATCCGACAATTGACACTGGGAGTTCAGTGTGGACAAAGGCATGAAGATCCTCGTCGTGGACGATTTCTCCACGATGAGACGCATCATCAAGAACCTGCTGCGCGAGCTGGGGTTCAATAACACCATGGAGGCCGACGACGGCAGCACGGCCTTGCCGATGCTCAAGAGCGGTGGCTTCGATTTCCTCATCACCGACTGGAACATGCCCAACATGGAAGGCATCGAGCTGCTGCGCCAGGTCCGCGCCGACCCTGAGCTCAAGGAGCTGCCGGTGCTGATGGTGACGGCCGAGGCCAAGCGCGAGCAGATCGTCGAGGCGGCCCAGGCTGGCGTCAACGGCTATATCGTCAAGCCCTTCACCGCCGAGACACTGAAGGAAAAGATCGATAAGATCTTCGAGCGGGTCGCAGGCTAGGGTCGGGCTGAAGCGACTGTCTCGCGCTGCGCCGGCCGTCGCCTCATCGTTCGCCCCTGGCGCTGACACATGGACTCAGCCCACTCCGGCACGTGCCTCCATGGCCGGCCCAGCCATGTCACGGGTAGCCTTTTCGTTCGGCCTGGGAACAATCGATGGACAATGACGAAACACGTTTGACCGCACAGCTTGCACTTGCGCAGGAGCTGGTCGAACACCTCCAAAACGGCGATGAGGAAGGCGCGCGTCTGGTCATCCAGCAGTTGCGCTTCCCCTACGAGCGTGAGCTGTTCGAGGAGCTCGGCAAGCTGACCCGCGAGCTGCACGAAGCGCTGCAGAGCTTCCGCGGCGACTCGCGTCTGGTCGAGATCACCCAGGACGAGATCCCGGACGCCAAGGAGCGGCTCTCCTATGTCGTCACCATGACCGAGCAGGCCACGCACCGCACCCTCAATGCGGTCGACGAGGGTTTGCCGATCGCCGAGCGGGTACATGACAGCGCGGTGCGGCTCTCCGAGCGTTGGGGGCGGTTCCGGCGCCGCGAGCTCTCGCTCGATGAGTTCCGCGAGTTCGCGCGCGAGCTCGACGCCTTCTTCTCCGCCACCGGTCAGGAGACCGAGCGGCTGCGCTCGCTGATGTCCGAGGTCATGATGGCCCAGGACTTCCAGGATCTTACCGGCCAGATCATCGGGCGGGTCATCCGTCTGGTTCAGGACGTCGAGGAGAACCTGGTCGGCTTGATTCGACTCTCCAGCGGACGCATGGAAGGGGCTGTCGCCAAGCCCGTCGAGCCGACCGTCGAGAAGGCCGAGGAACCCGCCCGGGGTGGTGTCGGGCCGGCGGTGCCCAACACCAGCGACGATCTCGGGGATGTCGTTTCGGGTCAGGACGACGTCGATGCCCTGCTGTCCAGTCTCGGCTTCTAGTTGCCCGAGCCCATCGAGTTCAGAGGATAAGGTGAATGCCAATCGACCCGAATGACGAAATTCTTCAGGATTTCCTGGTCGAGGCCGGCGAGCTGCTCGAAGGCTTGAACGAGCAACTGATCGATCTGGAGCAGGATCCGGCGAACCGCGACCTGCTCAATTCGGTCTTCCGCAGTTTTCATACCATCAAGGGTGGCGCGGGCTTTCTCAACCTCAATGCGCTGGTCTCGGTCTGTCATCATGCCGAGGACGTGTTCAATCTGCTGCGCAACGGCGAGCGTCATGTCGATGCGCAGTTGATGGATACGGTGCTGCGGGTGCTCGACGTCGTCAACGTCATGTTCGGCGACCTGCAATCGGGCAAGGAGCCTGAGCCCGCCGCGCCCGAACTGATCGCCGAACTCGAGCAGCTGGCCTCGCCTGCGGCGGCGGCCCCCGAGCCGCCCCCGGCTCCCGTCGAGCCGGTGCCTGCCGAGCCCGAAGCGGCGCCTGAGCCGCCCTCCGAGTCCGTGGCGGCGGGTGCCGAGCCCGCGGATGAAATCACCGAGCAGGAGTTCGAGGCGTTGCTCGATGCGCTCAGCGGTCAGCCCCAGTCCGGTGCTGCGCCCGCCGAGTCTGTGCCCCCGGAGCCGACCGCGTCGACTTCCGCCGAGATCTCTGCTGCGGGCGGGCCGCCAGTCGAGGAAGAGCCCGCCGGCGAGGATACCGACCTCATCACCGACGAGGAGTTCGAGAACCTGCTCGATCAGCTCCACGGCAAGGGCGCCTTCACTGCGGCGCCCGCGCCGAAGGCGGCGGCCGAGAGCGCGCCTTCCTCACCCCCGCCGGCGCCACAGCCGAGCACCGCGCCCGCCCCCGCCAAGCCGGCGCCGAAGCCCGAGGGCGAGAGCAGTGCTGCGGCGGCTGCGGCGCGTGCCGTCAAACAGGCTGCCACTCCGACCGAGACCTCGGTGCGGGTCGATACCAACCGACTCGACGAGATCATGAATCTGGTCGGCGAGTTGGTGCTGGTGCGTAACCGGTTGAGCATGCTGCGCTCGCAGACCGAGGACGACGAGGTTTCCAAGGCGATCAACTCGCTCGCCCTGGTCACCGCTGATCTGCAGTCGGCGGTGATGAAGACGCGGATGCAGCCGATCAAGAAGGTCTTCAGTCGCTTCCCGCGTGTGGTCCGCGATCTCTCGCGCTCGCTCGGCAAGGAGATCGACTTCCAGACCTATGGCGAGGAGACCGATCTCGACAAGAACCTTGTCGAGGCCCTGGCCGATCCGCTGGTGCACTTGATCCGCAACGCCGTCGATCATGGCATCGAGATGCCCGACGTGCGCGAGGCCGCCGGCAAGTCGCGGCGCGGGCGGGTGATCCTGGGTGCGGCGCAGGAGGGCGATCACATCGCCCTGACCATCGAGGACGATGGCCGCGGCATGGACCCCCAGGCGCTGCGCCTGAAGGCGGTGGAGAAGGGGCTGCTCGAGCCGTCGATGGCCGAGCGGCTGTCCGATCGCGATGCCTTCAACCTCATCTTCATGGCAGGCTTTTCCACCAAGGAAGAGATCTCCGACGTCTCCGGGCGCGGGGTCGGGATGGATGTGGTCAAGACCCGCATCGCCCAGCTCAACGGTTCCGTCGAGATCGACTCCGAGCTTGGCCGGGGCACCCTGCTGCAGGTCAAGCTGCCGCTCACCCTCGCGATCCTGCCGGCGTTGATGGTGATCCTCGACGGGCGGCGTTTCGCCATTCCGCTCGCCTCGGTCTCCGAGATCCTCGACCTCGACCTCTCGCGCAGCCGCTTCGTCGACGAGCAGGAGGCGATCGTGGTGCGCAGCCATGCCTTGCCGATCTATCACATCGGTCGCTGGGTCCGCCCCGGTCGGGACGAGGGGCCACGAGGCGAGGCCCATGTCGTGGTGGTCCAGGTCGGACAGCGCAAGGTCGGCCTGGTGGTCGACGGCCTGGTGGGACAGGAAGAGGTGGTGATCAAGCCGCTCGGTCTCGGGTTGCGTCATGTCTCCGGGCTCGCCGGGGCCACGATTACCGGTGATGGTGGTATCGCACTGATCCTCGATGTCCCCGAGCTGCTCAAGGTCATGGGGCGCTCGGAGTTCGGCGGTCGCCGGGAAACGGTCGCCGAACTGGCCACAGGGAGCTGATCCGTGCCGCTCAAGGTTGTCGTTGTCGATGATTCCGCCTTCTTTCGACGTCGTATCGTCGAGATCCTGAATGCCGATATCGGCATCGAGGTGGTCGGTACCGCCGGTGATGGTCGTGAGGCCATCGAGGTGGTCAAGCGCCTCAAGCCCGATGTGGTGACCATGGATATCGAGATGCCGGTGATGGACGGCATCACCGCGGTACGACGGATCATGGCCGAGTCGCCTCGTCCGATCCTGATGTTCTCGACTCTCACCACGGATGGCGCGACCGCCACGCTCGATGCCCTGGACGCAGGCGCGATGGACTTCCTGCCCAAGCGCTTCAGCGAGATGGCCAAGGACGAGGACAGCGCCAAGATGCTGCTGCGTCGCCGGGTGCGCGCGCTGGCCCGGGGACGTGGCCCCGCGCTGACTGCGGCTCGTGCCCCGGCGCGCGCCGAGGCGCGTCATGTGCCAGCCTCCCCCGCATCCTCGGCGCCGGCTCAGTCGCCGACCCCGGCACCGCCGCCCCGCTCATCGGGTGTGCGCGGCGAGTCGTTACGCTCGTTGCGGGCGTTGCTGATCGGCACCTCGACCGGTGGGCCGGTGGCGCTGCAAGAGGTGCTCAAGGCGCTGCCGAGCCAGTTCCCGCTGCCGATCGTGGTGGTCCAGCACATGCCGGCGAGCTTCACCCCGGCCTTTGCCGAGCGCCTCAACAACCTCTGCCAGATCGAGGTGCGCGAGGCGGCCAATGGGGATGCACTCAAACCCGGGGTGGCGCTACTCGCGCCCGGCGGCATGCAGCTGGTGCTCGAGGGCGGATCGCAGCCACGGGTGCGGATCGTCGACAGCCCGCCCGGCACCATCTACAAGCCGAGTGTCGATATCACCTTCACCTCCGCCGTCGCTGCGCTGCGCAGTCAGGTGCTGGCGGTGGTGCTCACCGGAATGGGGGCCGACGGTCGTGAGGGCGCGCGCGCGCTCAAGGAGCATGGGGCCCGGATCTGGGCCCAGGACGCCGCCAGCTCGGTGGTCTTCGGGATGCCGGCGGCGGTCATCGAGGCCGGGCTCGCCGATCAGGTGCTTGCGTTGAGGGATGTCGGGCCGGCGCTCGTCAAAAGCCTCTGTTGAGATGGATGTCCTGACCCTGGTCGGGCTCCTGCTGGGGCTGGTGGCCGTGGTCGGGGGCTCCATCGCCAAGGGCAGTGGGCTGGGCGCGCTGTGGAATCTCGCCGCCTTCACCATCGTGGTGATCGGGACCCTGGGCGCGGCACTGGTCCAGGCCCGCCTGCCGGTATTCCGTCATGCATTGCGCATCCTGCCCTGGGTGGTGCTTACCCCCAGGCTCGATCCCCTGGCGATGGTCAAGCGCCTGGTCGACTGGGCGCATCTGTCTCGTCGTGAGGGACTGCTCGGTCTCGAGGCACTCTCCGAGCAAGAGACCGATCCCTTCGTCCGCAAGGGGTTGCAGCTGCTCGTCGACGGCACCGAGCCCCAGGTGCTGAGACAGATCCTCGAGTCGGATCTCGACAATCGTGAGCACTTCGACCTGCAGGGTGCCAGGGTCTTCGAGAGTATGGGGGTCTATGCCCCGACCCTCGGCATCATCGGGGCGGTGATGGGGTTGATGGCGGTGATGCAGAATCTGGCCGACCCGAGCAAGCTTGGCCCGGGGATTGCTGCAGCATTCGTGGCCACCATCTACGGGATCGCCTCGGCCAACCTGCTGTTCCTGCCGGTGTCGAACAAGCTCAAGGGCTTGATCCAGGCGCGCGTCAATTATCAGACGATGCTCCTCGAGGGGTTGGTGGCGATCGCAGAGGGTGAGAACCCGCGCAACATCGAGAACAAGCTGAGCGGCTTCATCCAGCGTTGAGGCGGTCCATGGCGCGACGGCGCAGATACGACGACCATACCAACCATGAGGCCTGGGCCATCCCCTACGGGGATCTGGTGACCCTGCTGATGGCCTTCTTCGTGGTGATGTATGCGGTCTCGAGCATCGATGCTGGCAAGTATCGAGTGCTTTCCGACTCGCTGGAGCAGGCCTTCGGGTCGCAGCCCAAGGTCTCGCCGATACAGATCGGTGAGCCGTTGCCGGGCGATGCCTTGATCGGTGAGGACATGCGCCGCACGCTCGCCCCGATCAGCAGCAGCCTGGCGCTGCTCGACCCGGCGCTGCTCGATCCTCTGGTCGACATGACCGATGTGTCCGCCGATCTCGCGATGCGCAGCATCCTCGAGGGGGGAGGGGATGTGCGCAGGCGCGAGATACTACGCGAGATCGGCGAGATGGCCGGTGAGATCGAAGGGGCGCTCGGCGGGTTGGTCGATGACGGGCGTATTCAGGTCGACCGTCAGGCCTATTGGCTGGAGATCGAGATCAACACCAGCCTGCTGTTCCTCAGTGGCTCGGCGACCCTCGAGCCGGCGGCCCTGCCGGTCCTGGAAGAGGTGGCCAAGGTGCTGGCAAAGCGCGATTCGCGCATCCATGTCGAGGGGCATACCGATGATCTGCCGATCGGTAACTCGATCTACCCCTCGAACTGGGAGCTGTCATCGGGGCGCGCGGCGACGGTGGTCAATCTGTTTGCGCAGAATGGCGTCGATCCCCGTCGCATGGTGGCGATCGGTTATGGTGAGTTCCAGCCTGTCGCCTCCAACGACACCGCCGAGGGGCGGGCGCGCAATCGGCGTGTGGCCATCGTGGTGCTGCCGGGGCCGCCGCCGCGTTCTCACGAACGCGTCGAGCCCGAATGGCTCAAGCGTGATCATATTGTCCCCGAGGTGGACGAGTTCGGCGCCGTACCCGGGGATTGATCCGGGCGCCGCCGCCGACCATCATTCAGAATGACCTCCGGCGGTGCGTGACGGCCGGACATCAAGGCGAGGAATCCATGAGCGAACCAAACACCCAGACCAACACCGCGGGCACCTCCTCCTCCTTCGTAACCTTCAGCCTGGCAGAGGAGACCTATGCCATCGATGTGCTGCAGGTTCAGGAGGTGCTCAAGATCACCGAGATCGCGCCGGTGCCCGGCGTGCCCGATTACATCCTCGGGATCATCAACCTGCGTGGCGACGTGGTCACCGTGATCGATGCGCGCCGGCGCATGGGGCTGCCGCCGCGTGCGCCCGATGAAGCCTCGCGCATCGTCATCATCGACATCGACAACCAGAATGTCGGCATCCTGGTCGATGCGGTGGCGGAGGTCGTGCAGATCGATGCCGACTCGGTCGATCCGGCGCCGGCGGTGGGCAATGACCAGAGCAGTCGCTTCATCCTCGGCGTGACCAGTACCGAGGAGGGGCTGACGATCCTGATCAGCCTCGAGAAGCTGCTCTCCGATGACGAGTGGGAGCTGGTACGTAGCGTCGGCTGATCCTGGGTGCCGCGGGTGCATGGCCCGCGGCTTCCGGCCAGGGGTGGTCGAGGCGGCTCAGGAGGGAGTGTATGAGCGATCCGATCAAGCCGATGCTACCCGTCCAATCCGGTCTCAGGGGACGCGACTCGGACGAGGACCAGGGGCAGGCGGCCGCGCTGTGGAGCCCTTTGCTGCGTCGCCGAGCCGGGCTGCGCGAGCGTCGTCAGATCGAACGGCGCCAGGGCGAGCGTCGTCGACTCGAGCGTCGCAGCATGGAACGCCGTTCAGAGGAGCGTCGTGCCGGCGCGCCACGCGCGCTGGAACGTCGCCGGCAGGAGCGGCGGCAGGGGGAGCGGCGGCTGGGCGATCGACGACGAACTGAGCGTCGCCGTCCCGGCGATGATCCACCGACCTCGGGTGGAAGCGGTGTGTCGCGCCGACTGATCGGCAGGAAACGTCGGGGGTTCATCGATGAGTATGCCTAGCCGGGAAGCCGGGTCGCGACCTGTATCGCGGCCGCGCCTCGCCGCTGACCGCTGAGAGCCTGGGCCCTTGATCAGTCTGGCGGAAATCCTGGCCATCCTGGCACTGCTGGCGGCAGCGCTCGCGCTCGCCGCCTTCGTCTATCTGTGGCGCGAAACACGCAGGTTGCGGCGCGACCTGAGGCGTTTTGATCCCGTGCTGCAGACCTTGCATCGCGACCTTCGGGTGATCGCCGGCGAGAGCTTCCATCGCGGTCAGGATCGGGTGATGCTGGTCAATGCCCTGGAGCGCCTGGCCGATCAGCAGCAGGAGATGCGCCTCGAGATGCGCATGCGCGATGCCGATCAGAGTCCCTATGCCCAGGCGATCAAGCTCATCCGCAATGGCCAGAGCCGGGAGCAGGTCCGTCGACTCTGCGCCCTGACCGACGCCGAACTCGAACTGCTCTTCGGCCTGCATGGCCACGGAATCGGTGGTGAGTACGCCTCCGATCGGCTGTCCGACACGGGTTCCTGAGAGCGCCTGGGCGTCGGCGCGCCTCTCGATCTTCAGTCCTGCTCGTGCGGCTCCTGGTGTTGCTGGCGCGGGTCGATTCCGGCAAGTGCGAACACGAATGCCAGGACCTCGGCGACGGCGACATAGAGTTCCGCCGGGATCTCGTCGCCGATCGGGATCTGTGCCAATGCCTCGGCGAGCTGGCGGTCGGCGTGCAGCGGGATGTCGTGGGCCTCGGCGATACGCACGATCTGCTCGGCGGTGACGCCCAGCCCCGAGGCGGTGATGCGTGGCGCGTTGCGCGTGTCCCAGTGCAACGCGACCGCCTTGCTCGGCGTCTCCTCGGGAAGATCATCGTGCTTGCTCATGCCTGCTCGCTGATCAGTGGCCCGGGGTGACGCGTCGGGTTCGCCGTCTGGCCCTGGCCCGCGTGCAGGGCGGTGACCTCGAGTTCACGCGCCTCGAGCTGTTCGCGCAGCAACGGCAGTCTGCTGCGCAGCAGCGCCGCGGTCGGCGCGCGCTCGGCCAGCAGGCTCGCGCTCAACCGCTGCCCCTTGAGGGTCAGGCGAATCGAGAGCGGGCCGAGTTCGGCCAGATCCAGCCGCAGCCGGATCGTCCACCCAGCCTCCTCGACCTCGCCTTGTCTTCGCTCGCGTTCGATCTCGGCCTGAACGGTGCCGACACCGCCGCTGTGTCGATAGGGCAGGTCGAGCACCCAGCGCGGCTGTTCGGCCTCCTGCTCCAAGGGTTGTAGCTGGAGGCTGACGAGCTGCTTGAGCATGCCTTCGGTCTCGTGCTCCAACGCCTTACCGGCGTTGATCACGGCGGGCGTGGCGGTGCGGGCCGTGGTGTCGGCCGCATCCCGGTTGTGACGCCTGATCTGGTCGGCGAACTGCAACAGCTGTGCCTTGAGATCCTCACCGAGACTCGCATCGGTGAGCGCTCCGGGTGTGAGCGCGAGTTGCGCGAGCCGGGCCTCGAGCCAGATCCCTGATCCCTCGACGGCACGCTGCAGTCCGCCGGGCTCAGTGAGTGTGCTGGGGCCGGGCAGGCGGCTGATCAGACGCTCGAGTCGGTCGTTGAGTGGGACGGCGGCGGTGCTCGGGGCCGGTGTCTGCCCCTTGGGTTGGGCCGTGCCGATGGCCTCCTGGGTCGTGAGTCGTCTGCTCCATTCGGTGAGGGTCTCGGCGAGTGCGCGTGCCTGTGGCAGGTGCAGCCTGACCTGTTGGGTGAGCCAGTCGCGTGTCATCGTCTCGCTGTTTGCAAGCGTTGCCGAAGGGGGCGCGAGCGGTGCGGGAGGCGGTTGGGCGGGGAGTAGCCGTAGCGTCGGGATCGGGCGCAGCGCGATGACCTCGGCGGTTGGCCGCGTGGGCAGGGGCGCGGCGTTCGGTTGGGGCGGCGGCGTTGATGTCGATGTCGCCGCCCCCGGGAGCTGAGGACTGGGCTGTGGGGCGCTGGCCTGTGCTGGCGACTGCGTGGATGGCAGTGGTGCCAGCAAGCGCAGTTGCAGCGGGGCCGACCAGCTGGTGCCCGGGCCCGGGGGACGGACCCGGGCGAAGACCTCTCCCGGGGCGGGCGCTGGGGTGCGGTTCGGTGTGGCGAGCTCGAGCTCGAGCTTCAATCCGATGGTCAGCTCCAGGGCCTGTCGTACCGTGGCGCTGCCCTGCATCCGGCTGCTGCTCAGCAGCTGCAGCAATGGTTGACCTGGGATGGGTTCGCTCATGCGGGCCGTGATGCGGGGCTCGCGGGTCAGACCGCGACCTTGCGCGCCTCACGCTGATAGTGGAGGGTTGCGCGCATCAGCGCGCGCTCGGTGCCCTGATCGAGATTGACGATACGAAAACCGGCGGCGAAGCGCCCGGGCTCGGCCACGGGGCGGCTGTTGATCAGGACTGCCTCGCCGGTCAGCGGTGCGTTCAGGACCGGCAGCTGCATCCCCGAGTAGTGCAGCAGGGTGCCGGGCTCGACCCGTGCGATATCGCTCCAGTCGACCTCGAGACAGAAGCCCTTGGCCGAGAGGTCGAGCAGCCGGCCGTTGAGCGTATCACTGGAGTTGACGTGGTGCAGACGAACGTGACGGATCTCGCCAAAGGGCAGGGCGGCGCGGAAGATCTCGCGACGCTGCAGATAGTTGAGTGCCTCGGGGTAGGGGCAGGCGTAGAGCGCGATGCCGTCCTCCTCGAGGATGTCGGCCACCCGGGTCGAGAAGCGGATCGCGATCCCGCGCAGGTTGCCATAGACGCGGATCTCATGGGCCTGGCCGACCTGCTGATGTCCCTCCTCGGGGTGGAGTTCGTCGAGAAACAGTGTGCGCTGTTCACCATCGAGACGGATCAGCGAGGAGGCGAACAGCGGGCCGTCGGGATCGAGACGGACGTTGACCACCAGCAGCCGGTGATTCATGTCGCTGAGGATGGTCGAGATCCGTCCGGGGTTGGTGATCAACTCTTCTGCGGCCATGATGCTGCTCGGTCTGTGGTTGGCGGAGGGGCCGTCCGGCTCCGGCCAGGGCGAGGTCGGCCTGTCAGGCGCGGCTGATGGTGCGACTGTGCGGGGTGCCGTTGTTGGCCTGGCCGCGCGGGTCGTAGGTGGTGGCGTTGGGGTCCTCGCCGCGGAGGATGCGCAGCGACAGGGTGACGCGCTTGCGATCACGATTGATCAGTGTGGCATTGGTGCGGTTGAGTTGGTCGCAGCGCACCACGTAGCCCCGCAGCGCATCCCAGCGCGGGGTGAGGTCGCGTCGTGGATCAACGCGCTCGAGCAGCCGCTCCACGCCCTGGGCGTCGAAGGTGTAGCCGGTGTCCTCGACCCATTGCTTCATGCGTAACGTCTCTTCCTCGAGCTGGTCGGCGAGCTGCTGCTTGCCGGCGACGACGCGCTGCAATTCATCGGGATCGCGCAGCTCGATCGCCCGGGTCTCGTCGAGCAACGCCTGCTCCAGACGGGTCGCCAGGGCGATCGCCGTTTCGAGCGAGTGGGCGAAGGGACCGGTGTGCTCCATGGGCCAACCTCAAGTCAGACGGTGATTCAGGCCAGCAGTTGCTCGAACTCGATGACGCTGTCGGCGAGCTGCTGGTTGTCGATCGGATAGCGCCCCTCGGCGATGGCCTGCTTGATCTTCGCGACCTTGGCCTCGTCGATCGGCGGCTCGGTCGATTCGCCCCGCGATGCGCTCATGCTCTTGGCCGCTGAGGTCAACGTGACCGTCTCCCCACCCTCGACGCCCGGACGTGCCTGGGCCTCGCCCTCGGGCGCCTTGGCGCCACCGCGCACGCCGTTGCCGGCGGAGTTGTTGCCTTCGGTGCGAAACGCGGTCGTGGTGAGGTTCTTGATGTCCATTGGCGTTGCTTCCGATCGACGTGGGCTCACAGCTGATAACGGCCGTCGACCAGGAAACTGTAGTCCATTGTCGTGTGCCCGTCGCAGCCCCACCATATGGCTACAATGGTACGTGGATATGCCCGGAGGGTTCCACATAGCCTTCGACGATCCGGCGCGAGGAGCGGTTGCGCACGCGGATGCGCTCTCCCGCCGCTCCATCCTCGAGCGCCTCGCCGGACATTCGGACCATCAGGCCGCCGTCTCCCGAGTAGATGGTGACGAGCTGTCCGCGCTCGACGAGCTTGCGCGGGGCGACGTGGGCGCTGGTGATGACTTGCCCCGGAGTGAGCGCGCGGCGCGCTTCCATGCCGATCACGGCGTTCGGGTCCCTGAAGTAACCACCGCTCAGGCTCGAGACCTCCTGGCGTTCACGCCGCAGGTCGGTTGCCTGGATACGCTGCTCGCGGGCGATCGGCCTGGCGACCACCACGACCTGGGTGTGGCGCTCGATACGGGCGGGGACGAAGATCGACCATTGCACCGGCTCGGAGCAGCGCAGGTTGACGGTGGTCGAGCCGCTGGTGCGGGCGCCGGGGGCGAGACTGGCGTTCGGCGTACGATCACACCGCGCCAGTCGCAGGCGGGCGTCGATCTGGCCGACCAGGACCTCGATCTCGTCCGTCCCCGTCGTTTGGGTGATCGCCGAGAGATAGGTGGCCACGGTATCGCGGAGTCGCTCGACCGACTCGATCTCGCCAGCCTGGGGGTGCTGCGCTGGCCACAACAGCAGGCTGAGGAGACCGGCGAGGGCGATCGCCAGGCTGATGGTGCGCCGTGTCGGGTTGTCGATAGAGGTGGATGGTTGCATGGGGATCACCGCTGAATGGATGCTGGCGGGGTGCCGACGCGCCGGGTCGGCTGTCCGATACGCCATGGCATGCAGAAATCGCGCCTGAGCGTAGCCCGGGGCAGGGTCGGTGGTGGCGTCTCGTTGGGTCATGATGCCCCGGAGAGACGAGTGGGAGAGGACGGCTGCGCCGAATTCGTTCATGAAGCCTGTCGGCTTAGGCTATCATGCTCAGGCATGATCACCCGGGCCGGCGGGCCTCGACTTGGAGGTGGTAGATGAGTCAGTTTATTGACGACGTCGATCAACGTACCCGCATGGTGGGGCAGAATCGCATGGAGCTGCTGCTGTTCCACCTCGGCAGCGACCAGACGTTCGGTATCAATGTGTTCAAGGTTCGCGAGGTGATCGCTCGCCCCAAGCTGCAGCAGTTGCCCGGGGCGAGCGCGATCGTGCGCGGCGTGGCGACGATCCGTGACCGCACGGTCTCGATCATCGATCTGGCGCAGGCCATCGGCTTCGTCGACCGGCCGGGGGATGATACCGATGCCAAGGTGATCGTCACCGAGTTCAACCGTTCGGTGCAGGGCTTCTGGGTCTCGGCGGTGGATCGTATCGTCAACGTCAACTGGGAGACGGTGAAGCCGCCGCCACGAGGGACCGAACAGGAAAGCTATCTGGTGGCGGTCACCGAGGTCGAGGGGCGGCTGGTGCAGATCATCGATGTCGAGCGGGTGTTCGCTGCCATCAATCAGCTCAAGGAAGATGTCTCGGAGACCACCCTGGAGCGGGCCGAGCACATCGATCATCACAAGTCGATCCTGGTGGTCGACGACTCGATGGTCGCGCGCAAGCAGATCGAGCGCGCCATTGGCGAGATCGGTTTCCAGGTCGAGACCCGCTCCGATGGTCGCGCCGCGCTCGACTTCCTCGAGGAGCTGGCCGAGACTGGCGCTGTCTCGGACACCATCGAGATGGTGATCTCCGACATCGAGATGCCGCGTATGGACGGCTATACCCTGACCCGCAAGATCCGCGACAATAGCAAGCTCAAGGATCTGCCGGTGGTGCTGCACTCCTCGCTGAGCGGGCAGTTCAACGCCGATATGGTCAAGCGCGCCGGGGCCGATGACTTCCTGCCGAAGTTCGATCCGGACGAGTTGGCCGCGATGGTGATGAAGCATGGTGGCCGACCCGCGGACGACTCCTGAGCGAGATGGCCCTTACAGTCTTCCTGATGCATAGAAAGTGTGAGTATTCCATTGAGTGATTCGATCAGCGTGGTCCTGCGCCAGTGCATGGCGGATGCGAACGGACGTTTGGCCAGAGGTCTGTCGTGATAGATCCGCAAGACTACGCAGAATTCTCGCGCTTTCTCTCCGAGTGCTGCGGCTTGGTGCTGGGTGAGAATCGTCAGTATCTCGTCTCCAGTCGGCTCTCACGCCTGCTCGGTGAGTTCTCCTTCTCCAGTGTCGAGGAGCTGCTGCGCGCGCTGCGCCGCTCTGCGGACCCGACGCTCAAGTCGCGTGTGATCGACGCGATGACCACCAACGAGACCTCATGGTTTCGTGATGTCTATCCGTTCGAGATCCTGCGCCACGTGGTCCTGCCCGAGCTGGCGGAAAAGAAACGCCCGATCCGCATCTGGTCGGCGGCCTGCTCGAGCGGTCAGGAGCCTTACAGCATCGCCATGGTGCTGGCCGAGTGGGAGCAGAGCTTTCCGCCGAAGAACATCCAGACCAGCGTGCTCGGCACCGATCTCTCCGATACCGTGCTCGCCGAGGCGCGTGGTGGTGTCTACGATGGGCTTGGGATCGTGCGCGGCCTGAGCAAGGAACGGCGCGACCGTTTCTTCGAGACCGTGCCCAACGGGCATCGCATCAAGCCCGATATCCAGCGTCGGGTCCGCTTCCAGAAGCTCAACCTGATGGAGTCCTATGCCGCGCTCGGCAAGTTCGAGATCGTCTTCTGTCGCAACGTGCTGATCTATTTCTCGGCCGAGACCAAGCGTCGGGTTTTTGACGGCATTGCCAAACAGATGGAGCCGGGTGGCTATCTCTTCGTCGGAGCCTCCGAATCGGTCGGCTCCTATACCAACGCCTTCGAGATGGTCCGCACGCCAAAGGGCGCCGTGCTCAGGCGTCGTTAGCGCCTCTCTACGACCCCGCTCGCGCTCCTGTCTGTTCGCGGCGGGGTCGTCTCCAGCCTCCAGCCTCCAGCCTCCAGCCTCCAGCCTCCAGCCTCCAGCCTCCAGCCTCCAGCCTCCAGCCTCCAGCCTCCAGCCTCCAGCCTCCAGCCTCCAGCCTCCAGCCTCCAGCCTCCAGCCTCCAGCCTCCAGCCTCCAGGTTGGCCTAATGTTTGCATTGTCTTCGGCAAGTCAATGCCACAGGCGTGTTCCACATGAGTCTTTCACTCGACAAGGCACTGGGGATCCAGCCCGCGGCGGTACGGGTGCGGGCACAGCGTCTGGAGCTGCTGGCCTCGAACCTCGCCAACGCGGACACCCCGAACTACAAGGCACAGGACATCGATTTCAGGTCTGCGCTCGCCACCCAGGTCGAGCGTGACGATCTGTTGCCACTGGAGCAGACCCGGCAGGGCCATCTGCCGCTGCCGCGCGCGGATCTGGACTCGGCGATGGCGCCGCTCTATCGCATCCCGTCGCAGCCGTCGCTTGATGGCAACACCGTCGACCCGCAGTTCGAGCGCGCCGCCTTCGCCGAGAACGCCATGCAGTTCCAGAGCAGCCTCGAGTTCCTCAATCGTCGGGTTTCCGGCATCCGCTCCGCACTACGCAAGGAGTAAGGCATGAGCACCCTATTCAGTGTCTTCAATACCTCGGCCTCGGCGCTGACCGCGCAGTCGGTGCGACTGAATACCGTCGCTTCAAACCTGGCCAACGCCAATACCGCGGCGAGCTCGCCGGAGGAGACCTACAAGTCGAAGCAGGTGCTGTTCCAGACCCTGCTCGATCGCAGCGACCCCACGGGCGCGGCCCGCCCGGTGCGGGTGGCCGATATCGTCGACTCTACCGCCGAGCCGATCCCGACCTTCGAGCCCAACCACCCGCAGGCCAATGAGGAGGGCTATGTGTTCCGCCCGGCGATCAGCGTCGTCGAGGAGATGGCCAACATGATGTCGGCCTCGCGCAGCTACGAGGCCAACGTCGAGGTGATGAACACCTCGCGCCAGCTGTTGCAGCGCACCCTGCGCATCGGTCAGAGCTAGGAGCCTCGCCATGAGTGAAATCAATACCGACGTGCTCACTGGGCTGGGGCTCAGCAGTTACGAGGGCACCAAGAAGGAACCGATCGACAACTCGCTCGGCCAGGAGGACTTCCTCAAGCTGATGACCACCCAGCTGTCCAACCAGGACCCGCTCAACCCGATGGAGAACGGCGAGTTCATCGGCGAGCTGGCGCAGTTCTCCACCGTCACCGGCATCGAGGAGCTGACCGTCGCCTTCGAGTCGTTGGCGCAGTCGTTCAGCCAATGGCAGACCCTGCAGGGCGCGTCCCTGGTCGGTCGCGATGTACTGGTGCCGGTCGAGGACTTCGAGTTCCAGTCGGGGGAGACGGTGGCGGGAGCGATCAGTCTGCCGAGCTCCGGGACTGGCGTTACGGTCGACGTCTACAACGATGCGGGACAGGTGGTGCGCTCGATGGATCTCGGTACCCAGGCATCGGGCTTGCATGACTTCACCTGGGACGGCTTGACGAACGACGGAACGGAGGCGCCCAGCGGCACCTACGAGTTCAAGTCCAGGGCGCTGCTCGGCGAGAGCACCGAGGCGCTCTACACCCTGGTCAGTGGCGAGGTCAGCAGCGTCGCCCTGGGCGGGGAGGACAGTGGCCTGGTGCTCCAGGTGCAGGGGCTCGGCAACGTCGACTTCAACAGTGTGTTCCGCATCGGCAGTTGACGCGCGCATGGATGCGGCGCGCCGGTAGACCCTGGGACGTCATCGCAGATATCAGCTCTAGTTCAGGAGACGCATCATGCCTTTTCGCATCGGACTCAGTGGTCTGAACGCCGCCTCGGCCGACCTCGAGGTCACGGGTAACAACATCGCCAACGCCGGCACCGTCGGCTTCAAGGAGTCGCGCGCCGAGTTCGCCGACGTCTTCGCCAACTCCTACGGCGACATCACCAAGACCGCCATCGGCTCGGGCGTGCGTCTGGAGGCGGTGACCCAGCAGTTCAGCCAGGGCAACATCGATTTCACCGACAACGCGCTCGATCTCGCGATCAACGGTGAGGGCTTCTTCGTGCTCAACGACAACGGCGAGCAGCTCTACACCCGCGCCGGGGCCTTCCAGGTCAACCGCGACGGCTTCGTCGTCAACAGCGCCGGCCAGCGTCTGCAGGTGTTCCCGCCGGTCGAGAAGAACAGCCCCGACCCCGGTTTCAGCACCGGTCAGTTGAGCGACCTCCAGCTCGACTTCGGTGACAATCCGCCGCGTCCGACCTCGGAGATCGACATGTCGATCAACCTCAGCTCGGAGGCCGAGCAGATCGTCGACGAGGAGGCGGGGGTGATCAATGTGACGGCCGATCCCGCCAACACCGGCGCGGTGACCGAGTCGCGGGTCTATGTGGTCGATTCGAGCAACCCGAACTATCTCAACCCGTTCACCCTCACCTACGACGCGACCAACGATGAGTACACCTATGATGACGGGACCGGTACCCAGGTCCCGGTCGCGGCGGAGAATGTCGTGGTCAGTGGCGACAAGACCACGATCACCGTCAATGGCTGGGCGATGGAGCTGTACGGCACACCCGCCGATGGCGATCAGTTCTCGACCGCGCCCGAGGCGACGGCCACCGTGGGGAGCGCCAACACCAGCGCGGTGACCGTGAGCGGTCTGGCGGTACTCGACTCCTCGGACCCCGATATCCTCGATCCGGCGACCCTGGTCTATCAGGGGGCGAACGCGGCTGGTGACGAGCAGTATCTGCTCAACGGCAAGCTGGTGCTGGCCACGGTGAGCGGTGGCCAGCACGTCATCTCCGAGAACGGCTGGGAGCTGACGCTGTCTGCCCAACCCGATGTCGGCGACGAGTTCAGCGTGGCCTTCGAGCCCGGGGCCCCGGTGAAGTTCGACCAGACCGATCCGGAGACCTATCAGTACTCCACCGCGCTGACCCTCTATGACTCGCTCGGCGCGCCGCGCACCGCGACCATGTACTTCGTCAAGACGGAGAACACCCTGGAGTGGGAGGCCTATGTCGATCTCTCCGGGTCGAACCTGTCGCCGCCGCAGCCGCAAGGCCCGGTGAAGCTCACCTTCGACTCCAACGGGGTGATGACCAGTCCGACCACGGCGACCGACTTCACCTTCGATCTCGCCAACTACGACCCGGTCAATGGCGGTCTGCTCGGTGAGATCGACCCGGTCACGGGCGAGGCCACCGGGGTGGTCTCGATCGACTTCTCCGACATCACCCAGTTCGGCCCCGACTACTCGGTCGACGATCTCAACCAGGACGGCTTCACCACCGGGCGTCTGGTCGGTTTCGACGTCGACCAGTCGGGTGTGGTGTTCGCCCGCTACACCAATGGTCAGGCGGCGGCGCTGGGACAGGTGGCGCTGGCCAACTTCACCAACCCGCAGGGCCTGCTGCAGCTCGGTGACAACAACTGGGCGGAGTCCTATGCCGCCGGCGACGTGGTCTACGGCGAGGCCGGCACCAGCAGTCTGGGGCTGGTGCAGTCGGGCGGGCTCGAGGCCTCCAACGTCGATCTCGCCGAGGAGCTGGTCAACCTGATCATCGCGCAGCGCAACTATCAGGCCAACGCGCAGACCATCTCCACGGCCGACGCCATCACCCAGACCATCATCAACATCCGCTGAGTCGCGGATCACGGGGCTGAGTCATGGATCGTTTTCTGTACATCGCGATGTCCGGGGCCAAGGAGAATCTCTACGCCCAGAGCATCAACAACCACAACCTGGCCAACGCCGACACCCACGGCTTCCGCCAGGCGCTGGCAGACGCCTACACCGCGCCGGTACGCGGGCCGGTGTATCCGTCGCGCGACTATGTACAGGTCGGCAACGAGGCCATCGACTTCACCCCGGGGCCGCTGCAGAGCACCGGGCGCGATCTCGATGTCGCCGTCCGCGGCGAGGGCTTCATCGCCGTGCAGGCCGCCGACGGGGGCGAGGCCTATACCCGCGCCGGCAACCTGCACGTCGACAGCGTCGGTATCCTGCGTACCGAGCGCGGGTTGCCGGTGCTCGGTGACGGCGGGCCGATCGCGGTGCCGCCCTTCGAGTCGATCCTGATCGGCACCGACGGCACCATCACCGTGCGCCCGCAGGGCGCCGCCCCGAACACCCTGGCCGCGGTCGAGCGCATCCGCCTGGTCAAGCCCGATACCGACAACCTGATGCGGACCGACGATGGCCTGATTCGTGCAAAGGATGGTCAACCGGTGCCGCCGGATGCCGGTGTCCAGGTGGTCACCGGGATGCTCGAGGGCAGCAACGTCAATACTGTGGCGGCCCTCACCCGGCTGATGGAGCTTTCCCGGCACTTCGAGATGCAGGTCAAGATGATGGACACCGCAGACAGTCTCGAACAGACCAGCAATCAGTTGCTGGGGATCAGTTAACCGCGTTCGCGCCAGTACAGGAGTCGCACCATGAATCGTGCCCTCTGGGTCGCCAAGACCGGACTCGACGCGCAGCAAACGCGTATGTCGGTCGTCTCCAACAATCTTGCCAACGTCAACACCACTGGCTTCAAGAAGGGGCGGGCGGTGTTCGAGGACCTGCTCTACCAGACCGTGCGCCAGCCCGGTGCCCAGGCCACCCAGGAGGCACAGCTGCCCTCGGGTCTGACCCTGGGGACCGGCGTGCGCACCGTGGCCACCGAGAAGCTGTTCAACCAGGGCAACCTGATCCAGACCGAGAACGCCCTCGACATGGCCATCGAGGGGCGGGGCTTCTTCCAGATCCTGCTGCCCAGCGGCGAGATCGGCTATACCCGCGACGGCTCCTTCCAGCTCAACGCCGACGGCGAGGTGGTGATGTCCAACGGCTATCCGCTGCAGCCGGGGCTGGTGGTCCCCGAGGACACCCAGTCGCTGACCATCGGCAAGGACGGCACCGTCACCGCCCAGTTGCCCAACCAGCCCGAAGGGGTCCAGCTGGGGATCGTCCAGTTGGCCGACTTCATCAACCCCGCCGGGCTGCAGCCGATGGGCGAGAACCTGTTTCTCGAGACCGGGGCCTCGGGTGCGGCGCAGCAGTCCAATCCCGGGCTCAACGGCATCGGCACCGTGATCCAGGGTTCGCTCGAGAGCAGCAATGTCAACATCGCCGAGGAACTGGTCAACATGATCGAGACCCAGCGCGCCTACGAGGTCAACTCCAAGGCCGTCTCCGCCGCCGATCAGATGCTGCAGTTCGTCAACAACAACCTGGCCCGCTGAGGGCCGGGACGAGGCACCGCATGAACACCCGCCCACTGATGACATTGGCACTGATCTCCTCCGCACTCTCCGGGTGTGCCAGCCTCGATCCGCCGCGCCCCGGCGACTCGCCCGAGTACCAGACGGTGGCCCCGACCACGGCCGCTGCCAGCGCATTCAACACCGGCTCGATCTTCCAGCAGGGTCGTGCCAAGACCCTGTTCGAGGACTACAAGGCGCGGCGGGTCGGCGATATCCTCACCGTCGAGCTCGCCGAGAGCACCAATGCCCAGAAGACCGCCGAGACCTCGACCTCCAAGGATTCCGGTTACTCGATGGATCTCGGCAGCGTCAGCATCGCCGGTCGTCCGGTGACCGCCGGCGGTGCCTCGCTGTTCGCCGCCGAGTCGAACGCCGGACGCACCTTCGACGGTGCCGGCGACTCCAAGCAGAGCAACCAGCTCACCGGCAGCATCACCGTGACCGTGGCCCAGGTGCTGCCCAACGGCAATCTGGTGGTGCAGGGCGAGAAGTGGCTGGGGATCAACCAGGGTCAGGAGTACGTCCGGCTGCGCGGCATCGTGCGCCCGGTCGATATCAGCGCCACCAATACGGTGCAGTCGACCCAGGTCGCCAATGCCCAGATCTACTACGGCGGCACCGGCGCGCTGGCCGACAGCAATGGCCCGGGATGGCTCACCCGGATCGCCAACAGCCCGCTGTTCCCCTTCTGATGGCGCGGGCAAGAGGTTCGACATGAACGATCGCAGTCTCGCCCTTGTGTTTTCGCTGCTGCTCGGTGTGTTCGCGCCGTTTGCACTGGCGGGCAACACCTATGCACCGGATGATGCCCGGGTGGCGCGGGTCAAGGATCTCGCCACCATCTCCGGGGTGCGCGACAACCAGCTGCTCGGCTATGGCCTGGTGGTCGGGCTCGACGGCACCGGCGACCAGACCACCCAGACCCCCTTCACCATCCAGACCATGAAGAACATGCTCGGCCAGCTCGGCATCACCTTGCCGGCCGACGTCAATCCCCAGCTCAAGAACGTCGCCGCGGTGATGGTGACCGCCGATCTTCAACCCTTCGCCAAGCCGGGGCAGCGCATCGACATCACCGTCTCGTCGATGGGTAATGCCAAGAGCCTGCGTGGTGGCACCTTGCTGATGACCCCGCTCAAGGGCGCCGATGGCGAGATCTATGCCATCGCTCAGGGCAACCTGATCGTCGGCGGTTTCGGCGTCGAGGGCGCCGACGGCAGCCGGGTCACCGTCAATGTCCCGAGCGTCGGACGTATCCCCCGGGGGGCGACGGTCGAGCGCGAGGTGCCGAGCGCCTTCGCCCAGGGCGGGCTGATGGTGATGAACCTGCACCGTCCCGACTTCACCACCGCCAGCCGCCTCGCCGAGGCGGTCAATCGCACCTTCGGCAACGACGTCGCCCAGCCGATGGACGCCTCTTCGGTACAGATCCATGCCCCGATCGACCCGGGTCGCCGGGTCGACTTCGTCGCCACCCTGGAGAACCTGGAGGTGGAGACCGGGGAGCCGGCCGCCCGGGTGGTGATCAACTCACGTACCGGCACCGTGGTCATCGGCTCCGGGGTACAGGTCTATCCGGCCGCCGTCTCGCACGGCAGCCTCACCGTGACCATCAGCGAGGACGCCCTGGTCTCGCAGCCGCAGCCGCTCGGCGGCGGTCAGACCGCGGTGGTGCCCGATACCGGCATCGACGTGACCGAGGAGAACAACCGCATGTTCCTGTTCGCCCCGGGGACCTCGCTCGACGAGATCGTGCGCGCGGTCAACAACGTCGGCGCCGCGCCCGGCGATCTGGTGTCGATCCTCGAGGCGCTGCGCGAGGCCGGCGCGCTGCGCGCCGAGCTGGTGGTGATCTAGTCATGCTGCCGCTCGACTCCACCTCCGCACTCACCGCCCGGGCGGGACTCGGCAACCGTCTGGCCGCCGATCCGGCGAGCCTGAAGTCGCTCGGTGCCGTGGTGCGGCGTAACGATGCCGCCGCGCTCGATACCGCCGCGCGCGCCTTCGAGTCGTTGCTGGTCGGGCAGATGCTCAAGCAGATGCGCACCGCCTCGCTCGGCGAGGGCATCCTCGACTCGCAGCACAGCCGCATGTACCAGGAGATGCACGATCAACAGATCGCGGCGAACCTGAGCGATGGGCGGGGGTTGGGCATCCGTCAGGCGCTGCTGCGCCAGCTCTCGCCGTCCGGGCCGGCGGTGAGCGCCGAGAGCGGCGCCGAGCGCACCCTCGCCGTCCCCGAACGCACCCCCTGGTTGCGGCGGCTGCATCCGGCGGAGAGCTCGACGGACGCGGCACCGACCGCCCGGAGCGAGGAGGCCGCGTCGGGTGCGACCTCGACGGGCATCGCCCGCGCCGGGGAGGGGCGCTGGCCGCCGCGCAACCCGCAGGAGTTCCTCGACTATCTCGCCCCGCACGCCGAGCAGGCCGCCGCGCGACTGGGTGTCGATCCACATGTGCTGCTTGCACAGTCGGCGCTGGAGACCGGCTGGGGGAAGCACGTGCCGCGTCATGCCGATGGCAGCAGCAGCTTCAACCTCTTCGGCATCAAGGCCAATCGCGCCTGGCAGGGCGAGCGCGTCTCGGTCGGCACGCTCGAGTATCGTGACGGCGTGGCCCGGCGCGAGCAGGCGCGCTTTCGTGCCTACCCGAGTCCCGCCGGTTCATTCGAGGACTATGTCGATTTCCTCCAGCGCAATCCTCGTTATGGTGATGCGCTGGCCCATGCCGACTCGCCGCGCGATTTCGTGCGTGGGTTGCAGCGCGCCGGCTATGCCACCGATCCGCGCTATGCTGAGAAGATCCTCGGCATCCATGCCAAGCTGCGACGGATGAGCGCCGAACAGGCCACGGAAGCGCCTGCCGCGCCTCAAGTTTCCACGGCGCCGGCCGATAAGACTCGAGTGCGAGGGTAGATGATGCGGGGTGTTCAGCAACAGGGTCCAGTGGAGTGGTCGATCGTGGTTGACGGCGGCCAGGCATCCATCAACCGGCAGATCCACGGGAGACGGGTATGAGTATTCTGGGGACGGGGGTATCGGGGCTGCTGGCCTTCCAGCGCGCGCTCTCCACCACCGGGCACAACATCGCCAATGCCGCCACCGAGGGCTATACCCGCCAGCGCGTCGACTTCAGTACGCGTACGCCGCAGTTCACCGGTGGGTATTACGTCGGTCAGGGCGTCACCGCCGACGGTATCCGTCGCATCCAGGACGATCTGGTCGACGCCCGGCTGCGCACCAGTCTCTCGGACAACGGCTATGGCTCGGTGCGCGCCGAGTATGCCGAGCGGGTCGACAGCCTGCTCGCCGATGCCACCACCGGCATGGCGCCGGTGCTGGAGAACTATTTCGCCGCCGTCCAGGATGTCGCCGACGACCCGACCGCGATCGCCGCGCGCACCGCATTGATCGGCGAGGCAGAGTCGCTCTCCGCGCGCTTCTCCCGCGTCAACGGCGAGATCGAGGAGCAGCGCGGCCTGCTCAACGGCGAGATCCGTTCGAGCGTCGACGAGATCAACCAGCTCACCGCGGCGATCGCCGAGCTCAACACCCAGGTCGTCACCGGCGATTCGCGCGGCAGCCAGCCCAACGACCTGCTCGACCAGCGCGATCTGCTGCTCAACCAGCTCGCCGAGAAGGTCGATCTCAACACCACGGTGCAGGACGACGGTTCGGTCAACGTCTTCGTCGGCAACGGTCAGGCGCTGGTCACCGGCGGGAATGCGGCCGAGCTGGTCGCGCGCTCCTTCTCCGGTGACGGCAACATCGATATCGGACTCAAGACCTCCGGGGGCGATCAGCCGGTCGACATCTCGCGCTTTGTGACCGGCGGAGAGCTCGGCGCCATGCTCGAGACGCGTACCGGGATCCTCGACGAGGCGCAGAACACCCTGGGATTCATCGCCCTCAACCTGGGCGCCGCCTTCAACCAGCAGCACACCCTCGGTGTCGACCGTGACGGCAACCTTGGCGGCGAGCTCTTTGCCATCCCCGAGCCCGATGTCTATCCGACGCCCGGCAATGCCGCCAGTGGTCAGCTCGAGGTCACCCTCGAGGACGTCGGCGAGCTGACGCAGAACGACTACCGGCTGCGCTTCACCGGCAGCGCCTACCGTCTCGAAACCCTCCCCGATGGCACCGATGTGCCGCTGACGCCCGATCCCGACGACCCGGATGTCCTCACCGGTGGTGGATTACGTATTGATACCGGGGATCTCTCCGGCGCCGCCTCGCGCGATCAGTGGCTGATCCAGCCGACGCGGGGCGCGGCCGATTCGCTGGAGGTGCTGATCAGCGATCCGGAGAAGATCGCTGCCGCCGGCGCCATGGTCGCCGATGCCGGCGATCTCAATGCCAGCGCGGTGCAGATTGCCTCGGTCGTCGCCGTCGACGGCGACGACCCACGGCTGCTCAACAGCGCCGTGGTCGGCTACAACGGCTATGGTTATACCCTCGATGGTGTCGAGCTGCCGCCGAGCGCGGTCAACGTCGACGAACAGGGCTTCACCACCATCAGCGCCAATGGCTGGGCGCTGACCCTCGATGGCACGCCCGAGGTCGGTGACGAGTTCTCCGTCGCTGGCAATGGCGGGGTGGATATTGTCCTCGGCCAGGATAACCTGCGCCCGGATGTCGTCAGCCGCAGCGTCATCGACACCACCGACCCCGATCTGCTCGACGAGGTGGTGATCGAGTTCGACGGCACCGACTACACCCTCGACGGCGTTGCCCTGACACCACCGGACCTCACCACGCTGCCCTCGGGCAACATCCAGATCACCGCCAACGGCTGGCAGCTCGAGCTGCAGAACGCCTGGATCGCCGGTGATCGCTTCACCGTCGGTGGCGGCGGCACCTTGGCGGTGACGCCGGACGCCGGTAACACCGGCACGGCGGCGGTGCTCGAGAGCCGTGTCACCGATCCCGAGGCCGATTTCTCGACCGCCTCGACCCTGGCCTTCAACGGTACCAACTACGTCCTTGACGGCACCGTGCTGCCGAATTCCGCGGTCGAGGTGGCGCCGGACGGCAACACCACCACGATCACCGCCAATGGCTGGGCGCTGACCCTCGACTCGCAGCCCGCCGCGGGTGACCAGTTCGACATCGGCGGGCTTGCCGAGATCGCCGTCTATCCCGATCCGGCCAATGGTGTCAGCGCCGCCGAGGTGCGGGTGACCGACAGCGAGCACCCGCGTTTTGCCGACACCGTCGAGCTGAGCTACGACGCCGCCACCTTCCAGTACAGTCTCGATGGCGTGCCGCTGCCGACCTCGGCGGTGAGCGGGAGCGCCGATGGCCGGGTGACCATCGCCGCCAATGGTTGGGAGGTCACGCTCGAGCGCGCGCCCAATGACGGCGAGGTCTTCGAGATCTCCGGCAATGTCCAGCGCGAGGGCGACAACCGCAACATGCTCGAGCTGACCCGGCTCCAGGACGCGCGCATCCTCGAGGGCGACGAGAGCATCCAGAACGGCTACAACAGCCTGATCTCCGAGGTCGGCACCCAGACCCGTCAGGCACAGATCGTGCGTGATGCCAGTGCCACCCAGCTCGAATCGGCCCAGGCCCAGCGTGAGTCGATCTCTGGGGTGAACCTCGACGAGGAAGCGGCCAATCTGTTGCGCTACCAGCAGGCCTATCAGGCCTCGGCGCAGGTGATCGCCACGACCAGCACCCTGTTCGACACCCTGATCAACGCGGTCAGGCGTTAAGCCCCGCGGAGGCGAGCCCAGCATGCGAATCTCCACCCAACAGGCCTTCCAGAGCGGCGTCACGGCGATGCAGCGGGCGCAGTCCGAGCTCAGCCACACCCAACTGCAGCTGTCCACCGGTCGGCGCATCCTCACCCCTGCCGACGACCCCGCGGGGGCGACCCAGGCCGGTCAGCTCAATGCCGCGATCCGCGCCAACGAGCAATATCAGCGTAACGCCGACTATGCCCTGCCGCGTCTTGAGCAGGAGGAGGCGAGCATCATCGCCATGGAGAACCTGCTGCAACGCGCCCGCGAGCTGGTGCTCGCCGGCAACAACGATACCCAGAACGACCAGACCCGTAGCTATCTCGCCAGCGAGATCCATCAGCTGCGCGATGATCTCATCGACATCGCCAACACCAGAGACGCCAACGACGAATACCTGTTCGCCGGGACCCGCTCGTTCGTCCAGCCCTTCAACAAGGAGGCCGACGGCTCGGTCGGTTATGTCGGCGCCCAGGGGGCTGGCGCGGTACGCGAGGTCGAACTCTCGTCGACCAGCACCATCACCGTCGGTGACAGTGGCGACGTCCTCTTCATGGATCTGCCCGAGCGCAGCGGCCTGGTACTCGAGGCGCAGCAGCCGCTTGGCAATACCGGCTCGCTGGTGGTCGAGGAGACGCGGATCAGGGATCGTGAGGACTTCGATGCCACCGCCGGTGAGCGCTTCGAGATCCGCTTCGCCGAGAATGCCGGGACCATGGAATATTCCGTGGTCGACGACCTCGGTAATGTCGTGCTCGACAAGAGCGGCACGCCGATCCAGGGCGTTGCCTACAACAGCGGCGATGCGATCGAGTTCGCCGGGCGCAGCGTGACCCTGACCGGCGCGCCGGCCGATGGCGATACCGTGGTCTCGCGCCCGGCCGAGCACCGTGACATCTTCGCCACCCTTGACGAGATCGCCACCGCGCTGGAGACCCCGGTGAGCGATCCCGAGGTCCGCGCCCGGCTCTCCGAGTCGGTCGAGATCGCACTCGGCAATATCGACTCGGGTCTCGATCGGCTCAGCGATGTCAGGAGCACGGTCGGCTCCCGGCTACAGACGCTCGACACCCAGACCGAACTCAATGCCGAGCGCGAACTCAATCTCGAGAGCACCCTCTCCGACATCCAGGACGTCGACTATGCCGAGGCGATCAGCCGCTTCAGACTGCAAGAAGTGGTCCTTCAGGCCGCGCAGCAGACCTATGTGCAGGTCAATCGGCTGTCGCTGTTCGACTTCCTCTAGGAGGTCTTGGGTCCACCTTGATCCTGTCCGGGATTGCCATAGGCCTTGCGCATCCGCTGCGCGGTATGCGCCGACCCCGGGTTGTCCTGCGGTTTGGTCTGGCGCTCGCCGTCCTCGGCCGCACGCAGTCGCTGCAGCTTGCGCAGCACCTTCGTCCGTTCGTTGATGGCACGCGTCTCGGCGTGGCCCTCTTGTTCGAGAATGTGCTGCAGGCGCTGGCGCTCGCTTGCGCTCCATGTCTCGGGTTTGAGGTCCGTGCCGAGTCGCTGGATCAGTGCCCGACGTCGCTTCTGCAGCGTCTCGACGAGCGCCCAGTCGGCGCCCGTCGCCGCCCCCACCAGCTGTTCGGTGGCCTGCTCGAGTTCGGTGATCAGATCGGTGTGCATGGTCATGGTCGAGGCCTCTCGTCGCTTGCTCTCGGGGTGCTCGATCCCTGTTCGGACTGTGCCACCCGGGGACGTCCCGGGCAAGCATCAGTGGCACTTTAGGCGGTTCGCCGATCGGTGCTAGGATGCTCATTCAATCACGGGGGCGCCGGGTCTTCGCCCGCACCCGATCCGCCAACGTCAATCTCGGAGCAACGATCGTGACAGACTCCCAACGACTGCTCGAGCAGGCCATCGAACATCAGCGCGGTGGACGGACCGAGGCCGCCGAGTGGCTGTATCGTGCAGTGCTGGCGCTCGATGTGGATCATGCCGAGGCCAATCACAACCTCGGCATCATCGAGATCGAACGCGGTGATCTCGATGCCGGGCTCGACCATGTGCGTCATGCACTCGATCAGGCCCCGGAGATCGGTGGTTACTGGTTGACCCTGGTTGAGGGTCTGCTGCTCGCCGGGCGTGCCGCCGAGGCCGCCGAGGTGATGGAGCGCGCGCGCGGACTCGGGCTCGACTCCCCCGAGGCGGATGCGCTCGCCCAGCGCATCACCGAGGCGATGGCGGCGACCCCGGCCTCGACTGCGGCGCCGCTGCCTTCGGAGCCGACCATGCCGGCGTCATCGGCTGGCAATGACTCACTGTTGCTGACCATGGATGACGGTGTGCGCATCCATGTCCCCAATGATATCGACGCGTTGCCCACCTATCTGCTGCTCGAGCGCGAGGACTGGCCGGAACCCGAGCTGGCGCTGGTGCGTCGTCTGGTGGAGCCCGACGATCTGGTGCTCGATCTGGGCGCGGGTCTCGGTGTCTATACCCTCGCCATGGCCCATGCCATGGGGCAGGGCAACGGTCGGGTGCTGGCGCTCGAGCCGGTTACCGAAGCCGCGGCGCTGCTGGCGCGCAGCCTTGCCGAGAATGCGCTGGAGACACGTGTCGTGCTTCAGCAACGGGCGATCGGAGACGGGGCCGGCGAGGTCGGTATCCGGGTGCGTCGGGCGGCGCGCCCGCACGACCTCGGCGATTCCTTCGAGACGCGTACGGTCGGGGCACTGACCCTGGACGAGCTCTTGGCCGATGCGGCCTGGCCCGCAGGCGCGAGTCCGTCGCTGGTGCGTCTTGATCTCGCCGCCGAGCATCTGCCCGCTGTGTTGCGGGCGGGGGAGCGGTTTTTTGCCGCACACGACCCGCTGCTGATGTTCCGGGTCGCTCCGGATTGCGACCTGGGTGCGTTGCGCCAGGCGGTCGAGACGCTCGGTTACGCGCTGTACCGCCAGGTCGATGCACTGAGCGCCCTGGCCCCCTGTGGTACGGCGGAGACGCTCGATGCGCGCCGTCGTAACCTCTTTGCCTGTGCGCCGGCGCGAGCCGAGCGGCTGCGGGCGCGCGGCCTGATGGTGTGAACCGGCTCAACTGGAGATCGCGATGACCGAGAGCGCATGGTATATCCGGCTGGGCGCCTATCCCTATGCCCAGCCCTTTCTGATCGACTGGCAGATCGCCGACCACGGTCGCGATCCCTTCTGGTCGCGCTTCGAGGAGGCGCTCGAGCGCTATCTCGACAGCCACGACTCGGCTCGGCCGGTGGCCGAGCGCTATCAGGCGCTGACCGAGGCGATGGCGCGTTTCGTCCAGCTCAGGGCCGAGGGGGATGGTCATCTCGCCACCCGCATGGTGCTGATCCGTATCCTCTTCGATCTCGGTGAGCGTCAGCGTGCCGGCGGTGAGGTCGCAGGTCTGCTGCAGGGCATGACCTGGCTCACCGAGCCGATCCCGGACGACCTGCAGATCCATGTCAACCGCCCGCTGGTCGCACCGATGCCGAGCTTCGACCAGCGTCCGGTGAAGGGCGATCTGGGACTCTGGCTGCAGGCCGCGTTGATCGAGACGCTGGAGTGCACCAAGGCCGACTCGTCCTACTTCCACAACGATCTGCAGCTGTTCAAGCTGCTGCTGGCCAACCCCAACCACAGCCTGGAGATGGAGCGTCGACAGCGCCTGCTCGCCACCCGGCTGGGGATCGCGCTCGGTTCGCCCGAGGTGCCGGCGGCCGACCGCGACCTCCGCCCCGAGCGCAACAGCGAGGTGTGGTCGCTGCTGCGCGTCCCGACCTGAGCGTCACCATCCGTCACGCGCGCCGTGCTCGCGCTGGCGCGCCAGCGCCCAGTCGATATGCTCGCGAACCATGGGGTCTGGATGGTCCCGCCAGCGTATGAGTGCAGTGAGCGTCGCCGGCGACGGATCGGCATTGCCGAGTGCAACGGCGAGGTTGCGCAGCCAGCGACCATGACCGATGCGTCTGATCGCAGACCCCGAGGTCCGTTCGAGAAAGGTCGGCTTGTCCCAGCCGATCAGGGTGATCAGGGTGGCGCGATCGAGTCCCTGGCGAGGCAGGAAGTCGGTCTCGGCGGTGGCGCGGGCGAAACGATTCCAGGGGCAGACCTGCTGGCAGTCGTCACAGCCGTAGATGCGGTTGCCGAGTGCGGGGCGCAGCGCCAGCGGGATCGGACCTGGGTGCTCGATGGTGAGGTAGGAGATGCAGCGCCGGGCGTCGAGCCGATAGGGCGCGATGATCGCTGCGGTGGGACAGACCTCGAGACAGGCCGAGCAGTGACCGCAGTGTGAGCGCAGCGGTGTATCGAGCGGGAGCGGCAGGTCGGTGAACAGTTCGCCGAGAAAGAACCAGGAGCCGGCGCGCGGGTTGATCAGGTTGGTGTGCTTGCCGATCCAGCCCAGTCCGGCCTGCTCGGCGAGCGGCTTCTCCATCACCGGCGCCGAGTCGACGAAGGCGCGATAGCCGAAGGGGCCGATCGTCTCGGTGATCTGGTCGGCGAGGCGCTGCAGGCGACGACGGATCAGCTTGTGATAGTCGCGCCCGAGTGCATAGCGCGAGACGAAGGCGCGTGCCGGGTCGCTGAGCGTCGCCGGATCTTCGTGTGGTTCGGGATGGTAGTCCATGCGCACCGAGACGATGCGCAGTGTCCCCGGCACCAGCTCGGCGGGACGGGCGCGCCGGCAGCCATGGCGGGCCATGTAGTCCATCTTGCCGTGATGGCCGGCGTCGAGCCAGTCGAGCAGGCGCTGCTCGGCGCGCTGCAGTCCGGTATCGGTGATGCCGACCTGCTGAAAGCCGAGCGCCATCCCCCAGCCCTTGATCCGGGTCGCCAGCTCGAGCGCCTCGTGCGGATCGAGCGCGCGCGTCATCGTCTGCTCCGGTACTCGCCTGTCTCGTCCATTCACCCTAGAATCGGGGTCGCCACGCCGATCCCAATCCATCTCCAGACCGTCATGAACCAGCCATCGCTGCCGCACGCACTCTACCGCGCCGATCAGGCCCGCGCGCTCGACCGCGCCGCCTGTCTCCAGCCCGACCTGAGCGGTCGTGAGCTGATGGAGCGTGCCGCACGCGCGGCGCAGCGACTGGTGGCCGCGCGCTGGCCGCAGGCGCGCCGGGTCTGCGTGCTCGTTGGCGGCGGCAACAACGGGGGTGACGGCTATGCGCTGGCGCGGCTGTTGCGCCGGGCCGGGCGCGAGGTTCGGGTGTTGAGCCTGGTCGCGCCGGAGCGGCTGCGGCATGAGGCCGCCGAGGCCTGCCGCGACTGGCGGGCGGCCGGCGGGGCGATCGAGCCCTGGCGCGGTGGCCTTCCCGAGGACGCCGAGCTGCTGGTCGATGCCCTGCTCGGCATCGGGCTCGAGCGTCCGTTGCGCGAGCACTGGGCCGAGGCGGTGCGTGCGCTCAATGCCCACCCGGCGCCGGTTCTCGCGCTCGATCTCCCCACCGGGTTGCATGCCGACCGGGGCGCCGTGCTCGGCGAGGTGGTGCGGGCCAGCGCGACCATCAGCTTCATCGTGCTCAAGCAGGGGCTGCTGACCGGGGCCGGCCCCGGCTGCTGTGGCCGGCTCTACTGGGACTCGCTCGGGGTGCCGGAGACCCTGCTGGTGGCCGAGCCGGCCAGTGCGCAGCGCATTGACTGGGCCAGCCAGCGCGCCTGTCTGGGCACGCGACGGCGCGATGCGCACAAGGGGCAGTGCGGTCATGTGCTGGTGATCGGTGGCGCCCCGGGGATGTCCGGCGCGGCACGTCTTGCCGGCGAGGCGGCGCTGCGTGCCGGTGCCGGGCTGGTGACGGTCGCCACCCATCCGGCACATGCCGCGCTGCTCAATCTCACCCGCCCGGAGCTGATGGTGCGTGGGGTCGAGCACGACGCCGATCTCGAGCCACTGCTCGCACGTGCCGATCTGGTGGCCATCGGTCCCGGGCTCGGGCGGGAGGCGTGGGGGCGCGGGCTGTGGCGGCGGGTGCGCGAGTGCCGGTTGCCGCTGGTGGTCGATGCCGACGCGCTCAACCTGCTCGCCGAGCAGCCGCTGCGGCGCGATGACTGGGTGCTGACGCCGCATCCGGGCGAGGCGGGGCGGTTGCTCGGCTGTGGGACCGCCGCGCTCGAGGCGGATCGTTTCGCCGCGCTCGCGGCCTTGCGTCAAAAGTATGGCGGTGCCCTGGTGCTCAAGGGTGCCGGCAGTCTGGTCGCCGACGCGGACGAGACACCGCCGGCGGTCTGCAGCGACGGTAATCCGGGGATGGCGACCGCCGGTGCCGGAGACGTGCTCACCGGGGTCATCGCTGCGCTGATCGGGCAGGGGATGGATGTCGGGGGCGCCGCGCGTGTCGGGGTCTGTCTGCATGCCGCCGCCGGTGACCGGGCAGCGCGCGCGGGTGAGCGGGGAATGATCGCCGGGGACATCATCGAGGCGGTGCGCGCCCTGGCCGACGGGAGAGAGAACCATCATGCATGAGATCCATATCGCCGGTGAGGCGGCCCAGCTGGCGCTCGGTGCACGGCTGGCCGAGCGAATGCGAGCGCCCTTCGTGCTCTATCTGCAGGGCGACCTCGGCTGCGGCAAGACCACCCTGACCCGGGGGCTGCTGCGTGCGCTCGGTCACCAGGGTGCGGTGCGCAGTCCGACCTATACCCTGATCGAGCCCTATGTACTCGCCACCACCCAACTCTACCATCTCGACCTCTATCGCCTGGCCGATCCCGAGGAGCTGGAGTATCTCGGTCTGCGCGATCTGCTCGAGACCCCGGCGATCTGGGTGGTCGAGTGGCCGCAATGCGGTGCCGGCGCGTTGCCGCCGCCGGATCTGCAGCTCCAGCTCGAGCATCGCGCCGATGGGCGCAGCCTGCGCCCGGTGGCGACCACCGAGGCGGGTCTGACGCTGGCCCGAGCGCTCTATGAGCGCTGAGTCCCGGTCGCGCAAATCCTTGTTGTATAAGCGATACATTTCGTTCCGAAGAAATTCAGAAAGCGAGGCTAATCCCAGGTTTTTTCTTGGAATACTCCCGCTAAAGCTGCTATCTTAAAAACAACGAACCGTCAATCCCCTGGGGCGGGTCATCTCCACTGCATGGCCGTGCCGTCCCCGAGAACATCGGTCGTCGGCGACCCCGGCGACCCCGAGGCTGCGACGTGAAACGGGTTTTCACTCTCCTGCTCTGCTCCCTCCTGGCCCTGCCCGCACTTGCCGCGCAGGTCACGGTCGAGGGCGCGCGCGTCGGTGTCGAGGACGGTCGCACCCGGGTGGTACTCGATACCCGAGCTGCGCTCACCCACAAGATCTTTACCCTCGAGGGTCCGGACCGGGTCGTCGTCGACCTCAGCGACGCCCGGCTGTCCGGCACGCTGCCGCGGCCACGTGGCAATGATCCGGCGCTGGTCGGGCTGCGCAGCGGTATTCGCGACAAGACCGATCTGCGTATCGTCTTCGACCTCAAGTGTCCGGTACGGGTCAAGAGCTTCAGCCTGCCGCCGGATCGCCGTCACGACAAACACCGCCTGGTGATCGATCTGCTGCCGCGGACCGCCAGTGCCGCACCCCATACCACGGTGGTGGCCAGTCGCACTCGATCGCCTTCACGTCCCGAGGTGCTGATCGCCATCGATGCCGGCCACGGCGGCGCCGATCCCGGTGCCATCGGCAAGCGCGGCACCTACGAGAAGGACGTCACCCTGGCGATCGCCCGCAAGCTCGCCGCGTTGGTCGAGCGCGAGCCGGGGATGCGCCCGCTGATGATCCGCGACGGGGACTACTACGTCCGATTGCGCCAGCGCATCGAGAAGGCGCGCAAGCACAAGGCCGATCTGTTCATCTCCATCCATGCCGACGCCTTCACCAACGATCGCGCCCACGGCTCCTCGGTCTATACCCTGTCGTTCAACGGCGCGAGCAGTGAAGCGGCGCGCTGGCTGGCCAACCGCGAGAACGCCGCCGACCTCATCGGCGGGGTCAACATCGCCGACAGCGACGATCTGCTCGCCAGCGTGCTCATCGACATGACCCAGAACGCCACCATCGAGCACAGCACCGAGGCCGCCGGCGCGGTGCTCTCGCATCTCGGCGAGATCGGGGATCTGCACAAGCGCCGGGTCCAGCGTGCCGGGTTTGCGGTACTCAAGTCGCCGGACATTCCCTCGATGCTGGTCGAGACCGCCTTCATCACCAATGCCGAGGAGGAGCGCCGGTTGCGCGACCCGGCCCATCAAGAGCGGCTGGCACGCGCCATCCTCGCCGGGATCAAGGCCTATTTTCGCAAGTACCCGCCACAGGGTGCGCTGCTGCAGGCGGCCAACGGGCGCTCGACCCCGCGCCGTCACGTCACCCACCAGGGCGATACCCTCTCCGAGATCGCCCAGCGCTATCGCGTCAGTCTCTCCTCGCTGCGTGCCGAGAACGGCCTGACCGACGACACCATCCGCGTCGGTCAGGTGCTTGCCATCCCCGAGGACTCGTGACCTCGCTTGCGACCAGGACGGATTGAGCCGCAAAGGGGAAAAGCCTCCAGCTTTCAGCTATCAGCCGCCAGCGAGGGGAGGGCTTGGCTCGTCGCGCGACCGTTGATTGCAGGCCGACACTGGAGGCTGTTGACTGAAAGCTGGCCGCTTTCTTCGCGTGTTTTCTTTGCGTTTTGGTCATTCGAGTCGGCTTCCAGCGGCCAGCTTCCAGTAGGGAACAGCGCCTGCGCTGGGGTCCTGAACACACAATCCCTTTGCGCCCTTTGTGTCTTTGCGGTTCAATCCCGCTGGCCGCTGGCCGCTGGCCGCTGGCCCTTGCCGTGCGCGCGCCGATCTGGTTCCATCTGCGCGATGGTTTCCCCGATCCGTACCCTCCCGCCCCATCTCGTCAATCAGATCGCCGCCGGCGAGGTCGTCGAACGCCCGGCCTCGATCGCCAAGGAGCTGATCGAGAACAGCCTCGACGCCGGTGCCGAGCGTATCGAGATCGAGGTCGAGCAGGGCGGGGTGAAGCGGTTGCGGGTGCGTGACGACGGTTGCGGCATCCCGCGCGACGAGTTGGGCCTGGCGCTCTCGGCGCATGCCACCAGCAAGATCGCCGCACTCGAGGATCTCGACGGCATCATCACCCTCGGTTTCCGTGGCGAGGCGCTGCCGAGTATTGCCTCGGTCAGCCGGCTGACGCTGACCTCGCGTCCCCGCGAGGCGCCCGGGGACACCCCGGCCTGGAGTATCGGGGTCGGTCCCGATGGGACGCTCGAGTCGCCACAGCCGGCCGCGCACCCGCCCGGGACCTCGGTCGAGGTGCGCGAGTTGTTCTTCAACACCCCGGCGCGGCGCAAGTTCCTGCGCACCGAGCGCACCGAGTTCGGCCACCTCGAGCAGGTGGTGCGACGTATCGCCCTGGCCTGTCCCGAGGTCGGTCTGGTGCTGCGCCACAATGGCCGTCAGGTGTTCGACCTGGCTCCGGCCGGTGGCGAGACGGCACGTGAGCGCGCCCGTCTCGCCCAGCTGCTCGGCCAGTCCTTTGCCGAGCAGGCGCTGACGGTGGAGGCCGAGGCCGTCGGGTTGCGCCTGCACGGTTGGGTGTTGCCACCGGCCTTCTCGCGCAGCCAGGCCGATCAGCAGTACTTCTACGTCAATGGCCGCATGGTGCGCGACAAGCTGGTGGCACACGCCGTGCGCCAGGCCTTCAGCGATGTGCTCCACCATGCCCGTCATCCGGCCTTCGTGCTGTTTCTCGAACTGCCGGCGCGTCAGGTCGACGTCAATGTCCATCCGGCCAAGCACGAGGTGCGCTTCCGCGAGAGTCGTCAGGTCCACGACTTCCTGTTCAGCAGTCTGCAGCGCCGGCTCGCCGACGGCGTGCTCGGCGAGCGGACGCCCGAGACCGGGACGATTGCGCCCGCGCCGGCGGTCGCCTCCACGCGTGCGTCGTCGGCCGCGCCGCTCACGCCGGCGCTTGCCACCTCGGGCGGGCAGGCCGGGCGCGTCGGCACAGGCGCGCGAGCCGCTGTCGCTCGTGAGCGGAGTTCCGTCGTCGCCCCGGCGGGCCGGGTCGCCGAGCGTCCGGCGCGCTATCAGGCCGATCTGGCCTTCCAGCACCCGAGGCCAGCGGCACGAGATGGCGGGGGAGAGGAGTCGTCCTCGACAGCGCCCGCCGCCCCGGCCAAGCCGTTGCCCGAGGTCGGCGGGGCGAGGCCCGTGCCTCGCCAGGAAGAGGTCGAGGCGGCCGATGCCCCGCCGCTCGGCTTCGCCCTGGGGCAGGTCAACGGGGTCTTCCTGCTCGCCCAGGCGCGCGACGGGCTGATCGTGGTCGATATCCACGCCGCCCACGAGCGCATCGGCTACGAGCGGCTCAAGCAGGCCTGGGCGCGCGGGCGCATCGTCTCCCAGCCGCTGCTGTTGCCGGTCACCCTCCAGGTCAGTCGCGCCGAGGTCGAGTTGCTGGAGACGCAGCGCGACACCCTTGCCCGGTTGGGGCTGGTGATCGAGCCGCTCGGCGCCGAGACCCTGGTGATCCGCGAGGTCCCGGCGCTGCTGCGTCAGGCCGAGATCGCGCCGCTGGTGCGCGACCTGCTCTCCGATCTCACCGAGCACGGGCGCAGTCGGCGGCTCGATGCGGCGATCGACGCGGTGCTCGCGACCATGGCCTGTCACGGCGCGGTGCGCGCCAACCGGCGGCTCACCATCGAAGAGATGAACGCGTTGCTGCGCGAGATGGAGCAGGTCGAGCGTATCGATCAGTGCAACCATGGCCGTCCCACCTGGGTGAAGATGACCCACGATCAGCTCGACCGACTGTTCGAGCGCGGCCGCTGAGCCGCATCCCCGAGAGGATCTCCCCGTCATGATCGATTCCGCCGACCCACGGCCGTGGGCCATCCTGTTGCTCGGCCCGACCGCTGCCGGCAAGACCGACCTCGCCGTCGAGCTGGTGCGTCGACTGCCGTGCGAGATCATCAGCGTCGACTCGGCGATGGTCTATCGCGGCATGGACATCGGTACCGCCAAGCCCGGTCCCGAGGTGCTCGCCGAGGCCCCGCATCGGCTCATCGACATCCTCGACCCGAGCGAGTCCTATTCGACCGCGCAGTTTCGCGCCGATGCCCTGGCGGCGATGGCCGAGATCAGCGCACGGGGGCGGATCCCCTTGCTGGTCGGTGGAACCATGCTCTATGTGCGCGGTCTGTTGCGCGGTCTGGCCGAGCTGCCGGGGGCCGATGCGGCGGTGCGTGCCGCGCTCGATGCGGAGGCGGCGCGTCTCGGTTGGCAGGCGATGCATGAGCGGCTCGCTGCGGTCGATCCGGTGAGCGCGGCGCAGATCCATCCCAACGACCCGCAGCGCATCCAGCGCGCGCTCGAGGTCCACACCCTCGCCGGGCGCCCGATGAGCGCCTTGATCGCCGAGGCCCGCGCACGCGCCGAGCCGCCCTATCGCTGGATGAAGCTGGTGCGCGCGCCAGGCGAGCGCGCGCTGCTGCATCGGCGCATCGAGCAGCGCTTTTGCGACATGCTCGATCAGGGGCTGGTGGCCGAGGTCGAGCGGCTGTGGGCGCGCGGCGACCTGCACCCGGAGCTGCCCTCGATGCGCTGCGTGGGCTATCGCCAGGTGTTGAAATATCTTCACGGCGAGTACGACCGTGATGAGCTGGTGCAGCGCGGTATCTATGCCTCCAGACAGCTCGCCAAGCGTCAGCTCACCTGGCTGCGCGCCGAGCCCGACTGTCATTGGATCGATGATCACCCGGATCCCTGTGGCCAGGCGCTGGCGGCGCTCGCGGCGGCCGGTATCGGTGGCGCGGGCGGCGGTCGATGAGCCGTGGCCGGTGTTGCTGGTCCTTGCCGCGGTGTCGCCAGCGAGGCATGCTCAGTGCGGTCCCCCGCGTTGGGGGCTTGCTCCAAATCAGGTCGGTGTCCGTCACCAGTTCGCAACCCGCTGACGGACGACGCGGTCATGACGACCGTAGAGAGCGGCGGTGATCCGGGATGGGGGGAAGCGCTGCCCCGGAGCACCTGTCCGGCCACGGTCACATCCGGATGCCGACCGAACAAACGACAACAAGGAGACTCAACACATGGCAAAGGGCCATAGCCTGCAAGACCCCTTCCTGAACACCCTGCGCAAGGAGCGCGTGCCGGTCTCGGTGTTCCTGGTCAACGGTATCAAGCTGCAGGGGCAGATCGAGTCCTTCGATCAGTTCGTCGTGCTGCTCAAGAACAACGTCAGTCAGATGATCTACAAGCATGCGATCTCGACGGTGGTGCCGGCGCGCAACGTCAAGCTGCCGCCGAGCGATGAGTCGCCGAAGGGCGAGGACAAGTCCGACGATGCCTGAGTCGCACGCGCAACGATTGGTGGGGGCGCGGCGTGTTTGAGCGTCCCGATGTCGGTGAGCGGGCGGTGCTGGTACAGATCGATCTCGGCGGCGAGCGGGTCGATGCCGAGCAGCGCGAGGAATTCGCGCTGCTCGCCGAGGCCGCCGGCGCCGAGGTGCTGGCGACCCTGGGGGGGAGTCGTGCCGCGCCCGATCCGCGCTACTTCCTCGGCAGCGGCAAGGCCGAGGAGCTCAAGGATCTGGTCGCCGCCTGCACCGCCGACCTGGTGATCGTCGATCATCCGCTCTCGCCGGCTCAGGAGCGCAACCTCGAGCGCCTGGTACAGTGCCGGGTGCTCGATCGCTCCGGGTTGATCCTCGATATCTTTGCCCAGCGGGCGCGCTCCTTCGAGGGCAAGCTGCAGGTGGAGCTGGCGCAGCTGCGTCACCTCTCGACCCGGCTGGTGCGCGGCTGGACCCATCTCGAGCGCCAGAAGGGTGGTATCGGGCTGCGCGGTCCGGGCGAGACCCAGCTCGAGACCGACCGCCGTCTGCTCGGCAAGCGCGTGGCGATGCTCGAGCGCCGACTCGGCAAGATCGAGGGGCAGCGCGCCCAGGGGCGCAAGGCGCGGGCCAAGGCCGAACTCTCGGTGGTCTCGCTGGTCGGTTATACCAATGCCGGCAAGTCGACGCTGTTCAATCGTCTCACCGAGGCCGGGGTGTTCCAGGCCGATCAGCTGTTCGCCACCCTCGATCCGACGCTGCGTCGATTGGAGTTGCCGACCGGCGAGCGGGCCTTGCTGGCCGATACCGTGGGCTTCGTCAGTGATCTGCCGCATGAGCTGGTGGCGGCCTTTCGCTCGACGCTGGAGGAGGCGCGCAACGCCGCGTTGCTGCTGCACGTGATCGATGCCGCCGCCACGCAGCGCTCGCGACTGATCACCGATGTCGAGCAGGTGCTCGAAGAGATCGGTTGCAGCGAGATTCCGCGCCTGGAGGTGTTCAACAAGATCGATCGGCTCGAGGAGGCCGTGCCGCGTCTCGAGCGCGATGCCGAGGGGGTGCCGGTGCGGGTGTGGATCTCGGCGCGCGAGGGCGAGGGGATCGAGCTGTTGCTGCAGGCGATCGCCGAGCGTGTCGGTGGCCAGCGCGTCGAGCGCCGGGTCCGACTCGAGCCAGCCGATGGGCGGGTGCGGGCGCTGCTCTTCGCTCACGCCCAGATACTCGCCGACACCCCCCTCGAGAGCGGTGGATGGGAGATGAGCTTCAGTATCGCGCGGGCCGATCTCGCGCGGCTGCGGGCACGCGATGTGCGCCTGGCCGCCTGTGTCGAACCCTGAGTTTCATTGGGGGTGGGGCGTTTGCTCCACCCCGCTGCGCCATCTTAGAATGACACCTTCGATTTGGGGCCCGGGGATGCGTGTCCGCGTGACCTCATCATGCGATATCGCTTGATATCGGCCTCGTACGTCGGCATTGTTCTACGCGATATTCACCTGCCATCGGATTTGTCGTGACGCCCTGTTTGCAGTGGCTGGATCGTCAACCCCCGACAGGGCAATCCGGGACGACTCCCCCAACCAACCAGTACAGACGGAGAAGCTATGGCCTGGAACGAGCCAGGTGGCGGTAACAAAGATCCTTGGAGTGGTGGCGGCGACCAAGGACCGCCCGATCTCGACGAGGTGGTACGCAAGCTCCAGGAGCGCCTGGGTGGGCTCTTCGGCGGCAAGGGCGGCGGGCAGGGCGGCCCGAGCGGTGGTCCCGGGCGCGACCTCAGTCTGCGCCTGATCGGTGTGGCGGTGGCCGTGCTGGTGGTGATCTGGCTGGCCACCGGCATCTATATCGTCGGCCCTGCCGAGCGCGGCGTCGAGACCCGCTTCGGCAAGCTCACCGAGACCACCGGGCCGGGGCCGCATTGGCACATCCCCGCACCGATCGAGTCGGTGACCAAGGTCAATGTCGACGAGATCGCGACCTTCAGTCACAAGGCATCGATGCTCACCCAGGACGAGAACATCGTCGATGTCGAGCTGACGGTGCAGTCGCGTATCCAGGATGCGGCGAACTATCTCTTCCAGGACCAGAATCCCGAGAAGACCCTGCGTGACGCCACGGTGACCGTGGTGCGCGTGACCATCGGTGGCAGCAAGCTCGACTATGTGATGACCGAGGGTCGTAGCGCGGTGGCGGTGACCATCAAGGAGCGCATCCAGGCGCTGATGGATCAGTACAAGACCGGCCTCGAGGTGACCACGATCAACATGCAGCCGGCCAAGCCGCCGGAGCAGGTCAAGGCCGCCTTCGACGATGCCATCAAGGCCCGCGAGGACAAGGAGCGCATCGAGAACCAGGCCGAGGCCTATGCCAACGAGGTGTTGCCGCGCGCCCGTGGTGAGGCTGCGCGCATCATCGCCGATGCCCGCGCCTATCGCGACAAGGTGATCGCCGAGTCCGAGGGTGAGGCGGCGCGCTTCAGTGCCATCCTCGCCGAGTATCAGAAGGCCCCCGAGGTGACGCGCGAGCGTCTCTATCTCGAGACCATGGAGCAGGTGCTCGGCGGGAACGCCAAGGTGCTGCTCGATGTCAAGGACGGCGGCAACAGCCTGATGTACCTGCCCATCGATCAGATGCTCAAGCAATCAGCAACGCCGGCCCAGAGTGGCCCGGCAGCGTCGGCGCCGGTCGCGGCGACGCCGGCGAGCGCCACCGGGGCGAGTGATTCTACGCCCCAGCGCATCGTGGACCGTGAGCGGAGGACGCGTTGATGAATCAGTACAGGACCCTGCTGCCGATCGGCGTCGCGGTGCTCGCGCTCCTCGTCTACAGCTGTACCTTCGTGGTCAAGCAGTACGAGGTGGCGATCAAGCTGCGACTCGGTGAGATCGTCTCCGACCAGTACGGCCCCGGGCTGCATTTCAAGCTGCCCTTGATCAACTCCATCGAGATCTTCGATCGTCGTATCCAGACGCTCGACTCGCGTCCGGAGCGTTTTCTCACCATCGAGAAGAAGGACGTGATCGTCGATTCCTACGCCAAGTGGCGGATCTCCAACGCGGCGCAGTTCTTCCGCTCCACCGGTGGCAGCAGTGCGCGGACCAGCCGGCTGCTCTCGGAGCGGATCAACACCAGCCTGCGTGACGAGTTCGGTAAGCGCACCATCCAGGAGGTGGTCTCCGATGATCGTCTGGAGCTGATGCAGATCCTCACCAAGGAGGTCAATGCCAACACCGAGGATCTCGGTGTCGAGATCGTCGACGTGCGGGTGAAGAAGATCGACCTGCCGCCCGAGGTCAGTGAGTCGGTCTATCAGCGCATGCGCGCCGAGCGTGAGCGGGTGGCGCGTGACCTGCGGGCCAAGGGTTCTGAGGCCGCCGAACGGATTCGCGCCGATGCCGATCGTCAGCGCACCGTGATCACCGCCGACGCCTATCGTCAGTCCGAGGAGATCCGCGGTGAGGGCGATGCGCGCTCGGCCGAGATCTATGCCGGCGCTTATAGCGTCGACCCCGAGTTCTACGCCTTCTACCGGAGTCTCGGTTCCTATCGCCACGCCTTCGGCAATGGTGGCGACGTGATGGTGCTCGAACCCGATTCGGAGTTCTTCCGTTTCTTCCGTCAGCAGCAGGCCCCGGTCGAGGCCATCGGCCGCTGATCCTCCCTCCGCTGCAGGATGCGGCCCCGTTTCGGGGCCGCATTTCCCCACCCAAGACGTCTTGCAGACGTTTCGTCCACGTTTCAGCGACCCTTCGCACCCTGGTTAAATGCATGCATTTTGTTGTCAAAATGCTGCTTTTGCGCTGAAATCACGTTTTTCTGTCTGTCTGCGGGGTGTTTTTCGATGTCCCGGCGATGGACAAATGCCCTTGCGTCTGGAAAGATGGGCGCCTTTTGAAAGGGTACCAGCCCGGTTGCGTTCGCGTGATCGAGCCCCGGTCGAGGACGTCTGGTTGTGAACGAGCTGCTGATCGCACTGGCGCTGATGCTGGTGGTCGAGGGGATCTGGCCGTTTCTCTCGCCGCGAAGCTTCAGACGCGCCTTGTTGCTGATGGTGGCCGAGCGGGATCGGGCGCTGCGTTTGGCCGGGTTGACGAGCATGATCGTCGGGCTCGGGCTGCTCTATCTGGTGAACTGAGTTTTAGTGCGCAATGAATGAGGAACGGTGGCTGCTGCCAGCCGGAATCGAAGAGGTGCTCCCGCCCCAGGCCCAGGTCATCGAGGGGCTGCGTCGCGAGTTGCTGGATCTCTATGCCGGCTGGGGATACGACTTGGTCATCCCGCCGTTCATCGATTATCTCGACTCGCTGCTGACCGGGACCGGTCAGGACCTCGACCTGCAGACCTTCAAGCTCACCGACCAGGTCTCCGGGCGGTTGCTCGGGGTGCGGTCCGACATGACCCCGCAGGTCGCGCGTATGGATGCCCATCATCTGCGTCGTGATGTGCCGCAGCGTCTGTGCTATCTCGGCACCGTGCTGCGCACTCGCGACGACGGCTTCGGTGGGACGCGCAGCCCGCTCCAGCTCGGTGCCGAGATCTATGGTCATGGCGGCGTCGAGAGCGATATCGAGATCCTGCGCCTGATCATGCTCACGCTGCGCGCGGCGGGGATCGAGGAGAGCTATCTCGATCTCGGTCATGTCGGTATCTTCCGCGGGCTGGCCCGTCAGGCCGGGCTCGATGCGGCACAGGAGCACGCGCTGTTCGATGCGCTCCAGCGCAAGGCGGTGCCCGAGGTCGAGCAGCTGATCGGCGGCTTCGGCGTCCACGGTGCTGCGGCCGACATGCTGGTCGCGCTCGCCGAACTCAACGGCGCCGATGCGCTGGTGCGTGCCGAGCAGGTGCTGAGTCGCGCCGACCAGCCGGTACAGGCCGCGCTCGATGACCTGCGGCGCATCGCCGAGGGGCTGCAGCGCTGGCTGCCCGAGGTCGGGGTCCACTATGACCTCGCCGAGTTGCGCGGTTATCGCTACAAGACCGGCGCGGTGTTTGCGGCCTTCGTCCCCGGCTGGGGGCTCGAGGTCGCGCGTGGCGGGCGCTATGACGACATCGGTCGGGTGTTCGGCCGGGCGCGCCCGGCGGTCGGCTTCAGTGCCGACCTCAAGGAGCTGTTGCGTCACGGACGCGGGCTCGAGCAACGCTATCGCGTTGACGCGCCGGTGCTCGCGCCGGCCGATCCCGATCCGGCGCTGCGCGCCGAGATCGAGCGGCTGCGCGCCGCTGGGCGACGGGTGGTCGAGGTACTGCCCGGGGTCGAACAGGATCCACGTCAACTCGGCTGCAGCCAGACCCTGGCGCGGTGCGAGGGGCGCTGGGAATTACAAGCTATCGATGCGGAGTAGGAAAGAGTCTAGATGGGCAACAACGTCGTTGTAATAGGCACCCAGTGGGGCGATGAGGGCAAGGGCAAGGTCGTCGACCTGCTGACCGATCGCGCTGGCGCCGTGGTGCGTTTCCAGGGTGGACACAACGCCGGTCACACGCTGGTGATCGACGGGGCCAAGACCGTCCTGCACCTGATCCCCTCGGGCGTGTTGCGCGAAGGCGTGCGCTGCCTGATCGGCAACGGCGTGGTGCTCTCGCCGCAGGCGCTGCTCGACGAGATGGCGATGCTCGAGCAGGCCGGCGTGCCGGTGCGCGAGCGTCTCGGCATCAGTGCCGCCTGTCCGCTGATCCTGCCCTATCACGTCGCGCTCGATCAGGCGCGCGAGCGTGCCCGCGGCAGCAACGCCATCGGCACCACCGGGCGCGGCATCGGTCCGGCCTACGAGGACAAGACCGCGCGGCGCGGCATCCGTCTCGGCGAGCTGCTCGATGCGACCCATTTCGAGGCGCGTCTCGGCGAGGTCCTCGACTATCATAACTTCGTCCTCGAGCACTACTACAAGCTCGCGCCGCTCGAGCTCGCGCCGATCCGTGACGAGGCCCTGGCCCATGCCGAGGAGCTGCGTCCGCTGATCGTCGACGTCCCCGGCCTGCTGCACCAGATGCGCGCGCGTGGCGAGGACGTGCTCTTCGAGGGCGCGCAGGGCGCGCTGCTCGACATCGATCACGGCACCTATCCCTTCGTCACCTCCTCGACCACCACCGCCGGCGGTGCCGCCAGCGGCAGTGGGGTAGGGCCGCGCGACCTCGACTATGTGCTGGGGATCGTCAAGGCCTACACCACCCGTGTCGGGGCCGGCCCCTTCCCCTCGGAGCTGTTCGACGACGAAGGTAATCATCTCGGGGTGAAGGGGGCGGAGTTCGGCGCCACCACCGGGCGCAAGCGTCGCTGCGGCTGGCTCGACATGGTCGCGCTCAAGCGCTCCTTCGCCATCAACAGCGTCACCGGCATCTGCATCACCAAGCTCGATGTGCTCGACGGCATGGAGCGGGTGCGGATCTGCACCGGCTACGAGCTCGACGGCAAGCTGCTCGAGACGCCGCCGGTAGGCAGCGAGGCGATGGCCCGCTGCACCCCGCGCTATCTTGATCTGCCCGGCTGGAGCGAGTCGAGCGTGGGCGCCGAGAGCTACGAGGCGCTGCCCGAGAATGCGCGACGCTATATCGAAACCATTGAACAGCTCAGCGGACTGCCGGTCGATCTGGTCTCGACGGGTCCCGATCGTGTGCAGACCCTGATCCGACGTCATCCGTTCGACGTCTGAGGGCTATCGTCATGACCGAAATCTCCTTTTCAAAACTCTTCCTCGAAGGCTTGCAGCTGATGGGGGTCGGGATGACCATCGTGGTCGCCTTCCTGATCCTGCTCATCGGCGTGCTTCACCTGGTGGCCGCCGCCGTGCGCCGCTGGGCCCCAGAGGAGACCGCGCCCGAGGCGCGGCCCGCCTTCCCGCAAGGTGCCGGGGCCGTCACCGATCGTCGCCTGACCGCGGCGATCACGGCCGCCGTCGTCCAATACCGGAAGCGACGCCGGACCTGACACCCAGGGGTCCGTCTGTAACCGGGGCGTCGTCGGGGGGTGTACCCGCCTGACCGGCGGCGCCCCTGATCGCGAACTTCGAAATCGAACCTTCACCATGAACGATCCCAAGCCGCTCGGTATCACCGAGGTCGTCCTGCGCGACGCCCATCAGTCCCTGCTCGCTACTCGGCTGCGTCTTGAAGACATGCTGCCGATCGCGCCCAAGCTCGATCAGGTGGGCTACTGGTCCATGGAAAGCTGGGGCGGGGCGACCTTCGACGCCTGCATCCGTTATCTGGGCGAGGATCCGTGGGACCGTCTGCGCCAGCTCAAGGCGGCGATGCCGAACACCCCGCAGCAGATGCTGCTGCGCGGCCAGAACCTGCTGGGTTATCGGCACTATGCCGACGATGTGGTCGAGTCCTTCGTCGAGCGTGCCGCGACCAACGGTATCGATGTCTTCCGCGTGTTCGACGCGATGAACGACCTGCGCAACCTCGAGGCTGCGATCAAGGCCGTCCTCGCCACCGACAAGCACGCTCAGGGCACCATGTCCTATACCGTGAGCCCGGTGCACGACCTCGACTACTGGGTCGACATGGGTCGTCGTCTCGAGGACATGGGGTGTCACTCGATCTGCATCAAGGACATGGCCGGCCTGCTCAAGCCCTATGTCGCCGAGCAGCTGGTCACTCGCCTCAAGGAAAGCTGTTCGATCCCGATCGCGATGCAGAGCCATGCCACGACCGGCATGAGCACCAGCACCATCGTCAAGGCGGTCGAGGCCGGTATCGACATGGTCGACTCGGCCGTCTCCTCGATGAGCATGACCTACGGGCACTCGCCGACCGAGTCCGTGGTCGCCATCTTCGAGGACACCGATCGCGCCACCGGGCTGGATCTCAACCTGCTCGAGGAGATCGCCGCCTACTTCCGTGACGTTCGCAAGAAGTACTCCAAGTTCGAGGGTGCGCTCAAGGGTGTCGACTCGCGCATCCTGGTCGCCCAGGTGCCGGGCGGCATGCTCACCAACATGGAGAACCAGCTGCGCGAGCAGGGTGCGAGCGATCGTCTCGACGAGGTGCTGGTCGAGATCCCCAAGGTGCGCGAGGACCTCGGTTTCATCCCGCTGGTCACCCCGACCTCGCAGATCGTCGGCAGCCAGGCGGTGCTCAACGTGCTCATGGGTGAGCGCTACAAGAGCATCACCGCCGAGACCGCCGGCGTGTTGCGCGGTGAGTACGGTGCCACCCCCGCGCCGGTCGACGCCGCGCTGCAGCAGCGCGTGCTCGAAGAGGGTCAGACCCCGATCACCTGCCGCCCGGCCGACAACCTCTCCCCGGAGATGGAGTCGCTGACCGCGCAGCTCCAGGAGATCGCCGAGGAGCGTTCGCTGAGCCTGGCCGACGAGGTGGTCGACGATGTGCTCACCTACGCGCTCTTCCCCCAGGTCGGGCTGAAGTTCATCGAGAACCGCGACAACCCCTCGGCCTTCGAGCCGGCGCCCTGGACCGAGGCACCGGTCGCCGCTGCCGACAAGGCCGCACCTGCCGCTGCCGCGAGCGGCGCGGCGATGGCCGAGGCCTATCGTGTCGAGGTCGACGGTCACGCCTACAACGTCCGTGTCTCGCCCGAGGGTGCGGTCGAGATGATCGCCCCGGCTGCGGGTGCCGCCCCGGCCGCCGTCCCGGCGCCTGCTGCGGGTGCTGCGAGCGAGGTGCCCGCGCCGCTGGCCGGTACCGTGTTCAAGGTGCTGGTCAAGCCCGGTGATCAGGTCGCCTCCGGCGACGTGGTGATGATCCTCGAGGCGATGAAGATGGAGACCGAGGTGCGCTCGCCCGAGGGTGGAACCGTAGCTGCGGTCTGCGCCTCCGAGGGGGACGCGGTGCAGGTCGGTCAGGCCCTGCTGACCCTGAGCTGAGCGCGGACCCATGGAAAAGTTGTTGCTACTGTGGCAGTCCACCGGACTGGCCAATTTCACCTGGGGTCAGGCGCTGATGATCGGCGTCGGCGGTCTGCTGATCTATCTGGCGATCGCCAAGAAGTTCGAGCCGCTGCTGCTGCTGCCGATCGGCTTCGGCGCCATCCTCTGTAACACGCCGGTGGCCGGGATCGGTGGTCCCGACGGCATGGTGGGCATGATCTACCATGTCGGCATCGAGACCGGGATCTTCCCGCTGCTGATCTTCATGGGGGTCGGCGCGCTGACCGATTTCGGCGCCCTGATCGCGCGCCCCTCGACCCTGTTGTTGGGTGCCGCGGCGCAGTTCGGCATCTTCGCCACCCTGCTCGGGGCGCTGGCGCTGAACCTGATCCCCGGGTTCGACTTCAGCATGGCCGATGCTGCCTCGATCGCGATCATCGGTGGCGCCGACGGCCCGACGGCGATCTTCCTCGCCTCGCGCCTCTCGCCCGATCTGCTCGGCGCCATTGCCGTGGCCGCTTACTCCTACATGGCCCTGGTGCCGCTGATCCAGCCGCCGATCATGCGCGCGCTGACCAGCGAGTCCGAGCGTCAGGTCAAGATGGAGCAGCTGCGCCACGTCTCCAAGCTCGAGCGCATCCTCTTCCCGTTCGCGGTGCTGGTGCTGTGCGTGACCCTGCTGCCCTCGGCCGCACCGCTGATGGGCATGCTGATGTTCGGTAACCTGCTGCGTGAATCGGGTGTGGTCGATCGCCTCAGCCGCGCCGCGCAGAACGAGATCATCAACGTGGTCACCATCATGTTGGGTCTGGCCGTCGGCTCCAAGCTCTCGGCCGAGATGTTCCTCAACGTGCAGACGCTCGGCATCCTGTTGCTCGGCGCGCTGGCCTTCTGCATCGGTACCGCCACCGGTGTGATCATGGGCAAGATCATGTGCAAGGTCACCGGTGGCAAGGTCAATCCGCTGATCGGCGCCGCCGGCGTCTCGGCGGTGCCGATGGCCGCGCGCGTGGTCAACAAGGTCGGTCTCGAGTCGGATCATCACAACTTCCTGTTGATGCATGCGATGGGGCCGAACGTGGCCGGTGTCATCGGTTCGGCAGTGGCCGCCGGTATCCTGCTCGCGCTGGTGGGCGGTGGTTGATTCGTGAAAGTTGACGAAATCGCCAAAACTGGGTTAATTTGATTAGCTTATGTCAGCGTCGTTACCTGAGCGACTGGACCCATGGCGTGCCGCGCAGGCCGCGCGTGTCTTCACCGGCACGATCGAGCTTGCGCGGCTGCCGAGGCTTGCCGAGGCCGTCCTCGGTCTCGCCCCGCTTGCGCAGGGCAAGGCCGAGGTCTGTTACCGTCTCGCCTTCGAGCGTGATCCCCGGGGGCGCGTGCGTGTCTTCGGGGACGTCGATGCGGTGTTGCGGCTGCCCTGTCAGCGCTGTCTCGGCGAGGTCGCCGTTGCGGTGAGCGCGCCCTTGAGGCTGGCGCTGGTGCGCAGCGAGCAGCAGGCCGAGCAGCTCGACGAGACACTCGACCCGGTGCTGGTCGAAGACGACGAGCCGGTGCAGCCGCTTGACTGGATCGAGGACGAGCTACTGCTCGCGATCCCGGCGGTGCCGCGTCATGCGCCCGGTGAGTGTGAGGCGCCGGTTTCTACCGATGCCTCGCCGCCCGAGTCCGAGCCGTTGTTGGAGACGACGCCGGAGCGAGACAACCCGTTCGCGATTCTGGCGAGTCTGAAGTCGCGCGGGCGCGACGACGAGGGCTGATGGTTTCGCAATTTCGATCAACGCGACGTCTCGTGCCAACGAGGCGTCAGATCCGTACCTGGAGATAACAATGGCAGTTCAGCAGAATCGCAAGACCCCTTCCAAGCGCGGCATGCGTCGCTCCCACGACGCCCTGAGCAAGCCGACGCTCTCGGTCGAGCCCTCGAGCGGCGAGACCCACCGTCGTCATCACGTCTCGGCCGACGGTTTCTATCGCGGCCGCAAGGTTGTGGACAAGTCTGAGTGATCCGGTCGGTCCGTTTCGGGTCACGGTCGCGACACGCGAGTCGAGCATCGATGGCACAACCCTGCACCATTGCACTGGACGCCATGGGCGGCGATCACGGCCCGAGTGTCGTGGTCCCGGCAGCGCTCAAGTATCTCGCGGACAACCCGCACGCCAATCTGATCCTGGTCGGCGACGAGCAGCGTCTTGAGGGCTATGTCGGCGGGGTGAGTCGCGAGCGCCTGCGGATCCATCACGCCTCCCAGGAGGTGGCGATGGATGAACTGCCATCGCGGGCGCTGCGCAGCAAGAAAGACTCGTCGATGCGCGTGGCCATCGACCTGGTGCGTGCCGGCGAGGCCGGTGCCTGTGTCAGCGCCGGTAATACCGGGGCGCTGATGGCGACCGCGCGGTTCGTCCTCAAGACCCTGCCGAGCATCGATCGACCGGCGATCAGCACCACGGTGCCCTCGCTGCACGGTCATACGCATATGCTCGATCTCGGCGCCAACGTCGATTGCTCCGGGGCCCATCTGTTCCAGTTCGCCGTCATGGGCAGCGAACTGGCAGCCGTCGTCGATGGCATCGAGCAGCCCAAGGTCGCGCTGCTCAACATCGGCCAGGAAGAGATCAAGGGCAACGAGCAGGTCAAGCAGGCCCACGAGTTGCTGCTCAACAGCAGCCTCAACTATGTCGGCTATGTCGAGGGTGATGGCATCTACCTCGATGACGTCGACGTGGTCGTCTGCGATGGCTTCATCGGCAACGTCGCGCTCAAGTCGAGCGAAGGCGTGGCCAAGTTCGTGCGTCATTCGCTGCGCAAGCAGTTCAAGCGCAACTGGTTCAGCCAGCTTGCCGGACTGGCCGCGATGCCCATCCTCAAGCGTTTCAGCCGCGACATCGATCCGCGTCGCTACAATGGTGCCAGCCTGCTCGGACTGCGCGGTATCGTGATCAAGAGTCACGGCGGCGCCGATGAGATCGCGTTCGAAAACGCAATCTATATCGCCGAGAAGGAGATCCGCGAGGACATCCCCAAGCGGATCGGTGAACAGGTCGGGCGTCAGCTCGAGGGCAGCGGACAGTACAGGGAAACCGCCTGATGAAGTATTCCCGCATTCTCGGGACCGGGAGCTATCTGCCGGCCCGCGTCATGACCAACGCAGATCTCGAGGCTGTCGTCGATACCTCAGACTCCTGGATCCGGGAACGCACGGGAATCGAGAAACGTCACCTGGTCAGCGACGGGGAGAGCTGCTGCGATCTGGCCGAGCAGGCCGCGCGCAGGGCGCTGGAGGCGGCGGGCATCACCGCCTCCGACCTCGACCTGATCCTGGTGGCGACGACCACGCCCGACCAGTTCTTCCCGAGCACCGCGACCCTGCTGCAGCAGCGTCTCGATGTGCACGGCTGCCCGGCCTTCGACCTGCAGGCCGTGTGCGCCGGCTTCGTCTATGCAATGGACGTGGCCGACAAGTTCATCCGCACCGGCGCGGCCAAGCGCGCGCTGGTGGTCGGCGCCGAGACCTTCTCGCGCATCCTCGACTGGAACGACCGCACCACCTGCGTGCTGTTCGGCGACGGCGCGGGTGCGGTGGTGCTCGAGGCCGCCGACGAGCCTGGCATCCTCTCCACCCATCTTCACGCCGATGGCGCCTACAAGGACCTGTTGCAGGTCCCCGGTGGGCTCGGCAACGGTCACCCCGACGCCCGCTTCGTTCAGATGAAGGGCAACGAGGTGTTCCGCATCGCCGTCACCACCCTCGGGCGCATCGTCGAGGAGACCCTCGAGGCCGCAGGCCTCACCAAGTCGGACATCGACTGGCTGATCCCCCATCAGGCCAATATCCGTATCATCCAGGCGACCGCGCGCAAGCTCGATCTGCCGATGGAACGGGTGGTGGTGACCGTTGCCGAGCACGGCAACACCTCCTCGGCCTCCATTCCGCTGGCGCTCGATCAGGCGGTACGCGACGGGCGTATCCGTCGTGGCGAGACGCTGTTGATGGAGGCCTTCGGAGGCGGTTTCACCTGGGGCTCGGTCCTGGTCCGTTACTGATTTCCCTCTTGATCTTCCTGTATTGCGATGCCACAACAACTCGCCGTTTTCTTTCCCGGTCAGGGGTCGCAGGCGCTCGGCATGCTCGATGCCCTCGCCGCGACCTATCCCAGCGTTCGCCAGACCTTCGAGGAGGCCTCTGACGCCCTCGGTCAGGATCTCTGGCAACTGGTGAGCAGCGGTCCAGAGGACGCGCTCAACCGCACCGAGAACACCCAGCCCGCCATGCTCGCCGCCGGCATCGCCGTGTGGCGGGTGTGGCGTCAGGCCGGTGGTGCTCCCGCCACGGTCATGGCCGGGCACTCGCTGGGCGAATACAGCGCCCTGGTCGCCGCCGAGGCCCTGGGCTTCGCCGATGGCGTCCGTCTGGCCGCCGAGCGTGGCCGGCTGATGCAGGCGGCGGTGCCGCCGGGCGAAGGCTCGATGGCCGCGCTGCTCGGACTCGACGACGACACCGTGATCGCACTCTGCGCCGAGCAGGCCGGCGGCGAGGTGCTCGAGGCGGTCAACTTCAACTCCCCCGGACAGGTGGTCATCGCCGGCGCCAGCGCCGCGGTTGCGCGCGCGGTGGAGGCGGCCAAGGCCGCCGGCGCCAAGCGCGCGGTACAGCTGCCGGTGAGCGTGCCCTCGCACTGTGCGCTGATGCGTCCGGCCGCCGAGCAGCTCGCCGAGCGTCTCGCCGAACTCGATCTCTCGCTGCCCCAGGTGCCGGTGCTGCACAACGTCAACGTTGCCCCGGCCGCGGATGTCGCCGAGTTGCGCGATCTCCTGGTGCAGCAGCTCTATCGCCCGGTACGCTGGGTCGAGACGGTACGCAAGGTCGCCGGCGACGGGGTGCCGGCCGCCATCGAGTCGGGCCCGGGCAAGGTGCTGGCCGGACTCTGCAAGCGTATCGACAGGAACATGACGACGCTGTCGGTCTTCGACCCGAAGACCCTCGATGCGGCACTGGAGGCGACTGCCAATGCTTAAGGGTGAAATCGCGCTCGTTACGGGCGCCTCGCGTGGAATCGGTCGTGCCATCGCCATGGCGCTGGCCGAGCAGGGTGCGGCAGTGGCCGGCACCGCGACCAGCGAAGCCGGCGCCGCGGCGATCGAGCAGGCGTTCAAGGACGCCGGCCATCAGGGTATCGGTCTGGTGCTCAACGTCTCCGATGCGGAGTCGATCAGCAGCGCCCTGGCGACGCTCAACGAGCGTCTCGGTGCGCCCAGCATCCTGGTCAACAATGCCGGGATCACTCGCGACAACCTGCTGATGCGGATGAAGGACGAGGAGTGGGATTCGGTCATCGAGACCAACCTCACCTCGATCTATCGTCTGGTCAAGGCCTGCCTGCGTCCGATGACCAAGGTGCGCAAGGGGCGCATCATCAACATCGCTTCGGTGGTGGGGGCCAGCGGCAACGCCGGTCAGACCAACTATGCGGCGGCCAAGGCCGGGATGATGGGCTTCACCAAATCGCTCGCCCGCGAGGTCGGCGCCCGTGGCATCACTGTCAACTGCGTCGCCCCAGGCTTCATCGACACCGACATGACCCGGGTGCTGCCCGATGCCCAGCGCGATGCGCTGCTCGGCTCCATCCCGCTCGGTCGACTCGGTGCCCCTGAGGAGATCGCCGCGGCCGTGACCTTCCTCGCCTCTCCCGGCGGGGCCTATGTCACTGGCGAGACGCTGCATGTCAACGGTGGCATGCACATGGCGTGAAAATCTTTTCCTTGATTGATATAAATGACTTATATCAATCGGTTAGGGTTTTCACCTAAGGCTATTTATTGGCTTTCATCGACCCTCGTTTGTCACTAGAATACGGGCTGGCTCAGCGAGGGCCACTTTATTCATTCCGGAGGAATCTTTCATTATGAGCAGCGTTGAAGATCGAGTTCGCAAAATCGTCGTCGAGCAACTGGGTGTCAAAGAGGAAGAAGTGACCGCCGAGGCGTCCTTCGTCGACGATCTGGGCGCGGACTCCCTCGACACCGTGGAACTGGTCATGGCCCTCGAGGAGGAGTTCGAGACCGAGATTCCTGACGAAGACGCTGAGAAGATCACCACGGTCCAGCAGGCCATCAACTACATCAACGAGCACCAGGCCTGAGGCAGGGTTGCTGTCCGCGCGCAGTCGTCCGTCGGAGACGGACGCCGCACGCGGCTCGACCCGCCAAATCGTGGTGTACTGAACGAGAAGGGGTAAGCAATGGCAGGCAGAAGGGTAGTTGTCACTGGGTTGGGTCTGGTGGCGCCAGTTGGTCTGAACGTCAAGTCCGCTTGGGACAGCATCCTTGCCGGCAGGAGTGGGATCCAGCCGATCACGCACTTCGACATCGAACCGTTCAGCACCCGCTTCGGTGGGCCGATCTATGGCTTCGATCCCAGCGAGTACATCGCCGAGAAAGACGCCAAGAAGATGGACAAGTTCATCCACTACGGTGTCGCCGCGGGCTCTCAGGCCATTGCCGACTCCGGACTGGAGATCGATGAGTCGAACTGCCGCCGCATCGGCGTCGCCGTCGGCTCCGGCATCGGTGGCATCACCGGTATCGAGAACAACTACGAGGCCTATCGCTCCAAGGGGCCGCGTCGGATTTCTCCCTTCTTCGTTCCCGCCAACATCGTCAACATGGTGGCGGGCAATCTCTCGATCAAATTCGGCCTCAGGGGGCCGAACTACTCGATCGTCTCGGCCTGTGCGACCGGCACCCACAACATCGGTGAGGCCGCGCTGATGATCCGTCACGGCTATGTCGACGTGATGCTCGCCGGCGGCGCCGAGATGGCGACCTCGCCGGTCGGCCTCGGCGGCTTCGCCGCGGCGCGCGCACTCTCCACCCGCAACGACGATCCGGTCGGCGCCAGCCGTCCGTTCGACAAGGAGCGCGACGGCTTCGTGCTCAGCGACGGCGCCGGCGTGGTGGTGCTCGAGGAGTACGAGAGCGCCAAGGCCCGTGGCGCGCACATCTATGCCGAGCTGGTCGGTGTCGGCATGAACTCCGACGCCTACCACATGACCGCGCCCTTGACCGATGGCTCGGGTGCGGCCGACTGCATGCTGATGGCGCTCAACGATGCCGGCATCAGCCCGGATCAGGTCGACTACATCAACGCCCACGGCACCTCGACCGTGGCAGGCGACCGAGGCGAGACCCTCGCGGTCAAGCGTGCGCTCGGCGACCATGCCTACAAGACCATGGTCAGCTCCACCAAGTCGATGACCGGTCACATGCTGGGCGCCGCCGGTGGCGCCGAGGCGGTGTTCTCGGTGCTCGCGCTGCGCGATCAGGTCGCGCCGCCGACCATCAACTACAGCACCCCGGATCCGGAGTGCGACCTCGACTACGTGCCCAACACCGCACGCGAGTCGAAGCTCGACGTGGTGATGTCGAACTCCTTCGGTTTCGGCGGTACCAACGGCACCCTGGTGTTCCGTCGGGTCTGACCCCGCGTACCCATCGGGGACGGCGCCTCTCGCGCCGTGCCCCGGTGGGCGCTTCCCGCCGCTCCAGGAGTCGTGTGTTGAGCGATTCCAGCGTCTCCCCACAACCCACTCATGACACGCCGGGCGCCCCGCTGCGGGTGCTGCTCAACGGCTGTCCGCTGTCTGATCTGACGATCACCGATCGCGCCTTGCACTATGGTGACGGTCTGTTCGAGACCCTGCTGGTACGTGCCGGCCGGCCCTGTCAGTGGTCACGTCATCTCGCCCGACTCGCGCATGGCTGCGCGCGCCTGGGGCTCCCGCTCCCGCCTGCCGCCCAGCTCGAATCCGAGCTCGCGACGCTGCTCGATGGCGTCGAGGAGGGGGTGCTCAAGCTGATGCTCACGCGCGGCAGCGGTGGACGTGGCTACCGGCCGCCGATGCGGCCCGAGCCCCGGCGGATCCTGCTGCTCTATCCACGCCCGCCGGGGCCGGACTGGCGACGGGGCGTGGCGGTGCGCTACTGTCGTACGCCGGTCTCGGTGAATCCGGCGCTGGCCGGGCTCAAGCACCTCAACCGGCTCGATGCGGTGCTGGCACGGCGCGAGTGGGACGATGGCGCCATCGCCGAGGGCTTGATGCAGACCCCGGATGGCGCCATCTGCGGAGGCACCATGAGCAACCTGTTCCTGTGGGACGGTGCGCGGCTCTACACCCCGGCGCTCGATCAGGCCGGTATCACCGGCACGGTGCGCGAACTGGTGCGAGAGCTGGCTGCCGAGGCCGGCATCGGTTGTGAGGTGCGCCGCCTGAACGGCGATGACCTCGAGCGCGCCCGCGCGCTCTTTCTCACCAATGCGGTGATCGCTGTCTGGCCGGTGGCCAGGCTCGAAGCGCGGCGCTTCGACCTCGACGATCAGCCCTGGGACCTCTTGCACGCGGTGCGGGCCGCCTCGCACACGCCTGGATGACGACTCACCGAATGACCCTGCTGCGAATCCTCCTGATCCTGCTCATTGCCCTGGGTGTGCTCGGCGCCGGGTTGTGGGTCGACTACCAGCGTTTCGAGACGACGCCGATCGCGCTCGATCGTGAATCCATCGTCTTTGACATCCCGACCGGCAGTTCGCTCGGCCAGATCGCCGAGCGGCTCACCGAGCGCGGCATCATCCCGCATCCTTACTACTTCATCGCGCTGGCCTACCGGCGTGGCGACCAGACGCGCATCAAGGCCGGCGAGTACACCCTCACCGCCGCGATGACACCGGTCGAGGTGCTCGATCACGTGGTGCGTGGCAAGGTGGTGCAGTACCCGATCACCCTGGTCAATGGCTGGACCTTCCGGCGCGCGGTCGAGGCGATCGACGCCCATCCGCACTTCGGCGGCGAGGGGCTGGCCGCGCTCAGCGATGCCGAGCTGATGGCCCGGCTCGGCCATCCCGGCGAGCACCCGGAGGGGCGCTTCTTCCCCGATACCTATGCCTTCCCGCGCGGCACCAGCGGGATCGACGTCTTGCGTCGTGCGATGCAGCGGATGAAGCTGGTGCTCGCCGAGGAGTGGGCCGGTCGCGCCGAGGACCTGCCCGTCGAGACCCCCTACGAGGCGCTGATCCTCGCCTCCATCGTCGAGAAGGAGACCGCCGCGACCCATGAGCGGGCCAAGATCGCCGGGGTCTTCGTGCGACGGCTGCGCATGGGGATGCGGCTGCAGACCGATCCAACCGTCATCTACGGCATGGGTGAGCGCTACGAGGGCGATATCCGCCGCTCCGACCTGCGCGAGGCGACCGCCTACAACACCTATGTGATCGACGGTCTGCCGCCGACGCCGATCTCGCTGCCCGGTCGCGGCACCATCCATGCGGTGTTGCACCCGGCCGACGGCGACGCCCTGTTCTTCGTCTCCAAGGGCGACGGCACCCACCAGTTCTCGGCCACCTATGCCGAGCACAAGCGCGCGGTGCGTCGCTATATCCTGGGAAAATAGATGTCTGCATCAACCGAAGCTGGTCGTTTCATCACCCTCGAGGGGATCGAGGGCGCGGGCAAGAGTACCCAGGTCGAGCGTCTCGCCGGGGCGCTGCGAGCCCAGGGGCGGCGCGTCATCACCACCCGTGAGCCGGGTGGGGCGCCGATCGCCGAGCACATCCGCGAACTGTTGCTCGATCCCGAGCACGGCGCCATGTGCGAGACCGCCGAGCTGCTGCTGATGTTCGCCGCCCGCGCCGAACATCTCGACAAGACCATCCGCCCGGCGCTCGAGACCGGGGTGTGGGTGATCTGCGATCGCTTCACCGACGCCACCTACGCCTATCAGGGAGGGGGGCGCGGGCTCGACGTCGCTCCCATCGCCACCCTCGAGCGGCTGGTGCAGGGGGCGCTGCGCCCGGATCTGACCCTTGTGTTCGATCTGCCGCCGGCGCAGGGGCTGGCGCGTGCCCGCGCCCGTGCCGGCACGACCGATCGCTTCGAGCGCGAGACCCTGCGTTTCTTCGAGGCCGTGCGCTCGGTCTATCTGACGCGGGCGGCGACCATGCCGGAGCGCTATCGGGTGATCGATGCCGCCGCACCGCTGGAGTCGGTCAGCGCCGAGATCGAGCGTCTCGCCGTGGAGCTGCACGAGACGCTCGGGGCCGGACGATGAGCCAGGGGCGCGATCGACTGCCGTCCTGGCTCGCCGCGCCCTGGGCGCGGCTGCAACAGGCGCGCGCCGCCGATCGGCTGCCGCACGCGCTGTTGCTGAGCGGACCGGCCGGGGTCGGCAAGCGTGCTCTGCTCGAACGCTTTTCCCGTGCGCTGCTCTGCGCCGCACCCGACACCGAGGGGCAGGCCTGCGGGCGCTGTGCGGAGTGTGTGCTGCTCGCCGCCGGCAATCATCCTGACCTGGTGCGTGTCGGTCCCGACCCCGAGAGCAAGTCCGGTGACATCCCGATCGCCGCGATCCGTACCCTCTGCGCCGGCGAGGCGCTGACCCCGAGCCGGGTCGCGCGGCGGGTGGTGCTGATCGATCCCGCCGATCATCTCAACGCAGCGGCGGCCAACGCGCTCCTCAAGACCCTGGAGGAGCCGGTCGGGCGCACCCTGCTGTGTCTGGTTGCCGAGCACCCGGAGCGGCTGCCGGCGACCATCCGCAGCCGTTGTCAGCAGCTGCGTATCGCGTTGCCTGCGGAGGCCGAGGCGCTCGCCTGGCTGCGTGGTCGTCTGCCCGATGAGCAGGCCGCGCTGGCGTTGCGTCTGGCCCACGGCGCGCCGCTGGCCGCGCTCGACCGGCTCGACCCCGAGCGCCTGGAGGCGCGTGCGCAGCGTCTCCAGGGGTTCATCGCCCTGGCCCGGGGGGAGCGCGCGCCGCTCGCAGAGGCGGCGGCTTGGAACAAGCTCGGCGCCGCGTTACTCTTGGAGTGGATGGCCGGCTGGCTCTGCGATCTGCTGCGCCTGGGCGCGAGCGCGACGCCGCCCCGGCTCGACAACCCCGATCAGCGCGAGGCGCTCGCCGCGCTCGCCTCACGGCTCGATCCGGTGGCCGCGCATCGCTTCTTCAGGCGGGTGCTCGAGGCCCGCACCCAGTGCGAGGGCAGCGTCAACGCCCAACTGTTGCTGGAGTCGCTGGCCATCGAATGGCGCGAGCTGGCCGTGTCCGGCCGAGCCGCGTCGGCGTGATCTCGCGTGGCGTCCGCACGCATCCACACCCGAGGGTCCCGATCGATGAGTTCACCGACCAACTCGCTGGGCGCGCTGGGCGGCCAGCAGCGCATCCTCAACTTCGCCATCCGCGACAAGAGCGCGCTCTACGCCTCCTACATGCCCTACATCAAGAACGGCGGGTTGTTCATCCCCACCACCAAGCGTTATCAGCTCGACGACGAGATCTTTCTGTTGCTGCAGCTGATGGAGGAGACCGACCGCATCCCGGTGGCCGGTCGGGTGGTGTGGATCACCCCGCCCGGCGCCGAGGGCAACCGCTCGGTCGGCGTCGGGGTGCAGTTCAGCGATCAGGACAAGGGCGCGGCGCGGCGCAAGATCGAAGAATATCTGGCGGGCATGCTCAACTCCGAGCGTCCCACCCACACCATGTAGGCTGTTTTTGATGCTGGTTGATTCACACTGCCACCTCGACCGGGTGGACCTCACCCCTCATGGCGGCGACTTCGCCGCGTTGATCGCGGCGACCCGCGCCGCGGGCGTCACCCACCTGATGAGCATCGGCATCGACCTGGAGCACTATCCGGCGATGCGCGCGCTGATCGAGCCCTATCCCGAGGTCTTCTGTTCGGTCGGCGTCCACCCCAACGAGAACGAGGGCGAGGACCCCGACGTGGCGCGCCTGCTCGCGCTCGCCGACGATCCCCGGGTGCGCGCCATCGGTGAGACCGGGCTCGACTACTACCGTGGCGCCGAGGACGCCGAGCGCCAGCAGCGCCGTTTCCGCACCCATATCGCCGCCGCGCGCGCCTGCGCCAAGCCGCTGGTGATCCACACCCGTCAGGCCCGCGCCGATACCCTGCAAATCCTGGAGGAGGCGGGCGCGGGCGAGGTCGGCGGCGTGGTGCACTGCTTCACCGAGGACTGGGAGACGGCGCGCCGTGCCCTCGAACTCGGCTTCCACATCGGCTTCTCCGGGATCGTCACCTTCAAAAACGCCGCCGAGCTGCGCGAGGTCGCCCGCCAGGTCCCGGACGAGCGCCTGCTGATCGAGACCGACGCCCCCTATCTCGCCCCGGTGCCGCATCGCGGCAAGTCCAACCAGCCGGCCTGGGTCGCCCACGTGGCCGAGTGCCTGGCCGAGGTGCGCGGCTCGACCCCGGAGGCGATCGCCGCGCTCACCCGCGACAACGCGCTGCGTCTGTTCGACCTGCCCGGCTGAATCCTCACTTGTCCTTCTTGCCCGCGGTCGCCGTCTCGGCTGGCTGCGGGCGACGCTCGCCGCAGGGCAGATAACCCGCCGGCGGTGGCTGCTCGCCCTCGAGCGCCTCGGTCAGCGCCGCGCAGATGGTGCGCAGCACCTTGATCCGCGCATAGGGCTTGTCGTTGCCCTCGACCAGGGTCCAGGCGGCGTGGCGGGTGCTGGTGCGCACCACCATCTCGTTGATCGCCTCCTTGTACTGCGGCCACTTCTCGCGGTTGCGCCAGTCCTCGTCGGTGATCTTGTAGCGCTTGTAGGGCACGTTCTCGCGGTCCTTGAAACGCTTGAGCTGCTCGTCCTGGCTGATGTGCAGCCAGAACTTCAGCAGGATCACCCCGCTGTCGACCAGCTGCTCCTCGAAGCGGTTGATCTCGGAGTAGGCGCGGCGCCACTCGGCGTCGGTGGCGAAACCCTCGACGCGCTCGACCAGCACCCGCCCGTACCAGGAGCGGTCGTAGAGGGTGATATAGCCGGCGCGCGGGATCTGGCGCCAGAAGCGCCACAGATAGTGGTGCGCCTTCTCCTCGTCGCTCGGCGCCGCCACCGGGATGGCGCGATAGAGCCGGGCGTCGATGGCGTTGGTGATGCGACGGATGGCGCCGCCCTTGCCGCCGGCGTCCACCCCCTCGAACACCAGCACCGTCGAGCGCTTCTGGGTGTAGGCGCGCCAGGCCAGCTCGTTGATCTCGTTCTGCAGCCGCTTGAGCTCGGCCTTGTAGGGGTCGCGCTCGAGCGCGAGCGAGAGATCGAGCTGATCGAGCAGGGTGATCTGCGCCTGCTCGCCGGCCGGCAGCTCCGGGCTGCCGATGCCCGAGACCGGCTCGTCGGTGGGGCCGGCGGCGGCCAGGCGCGCGCGCATCGCATGGAGCAGGGTCTTGCCGACGGTGAGGTCGCGATAGCGGCGGTTGCCGGCCTCGATCAGATACCAGGGCGAGACGCCGCGATCGGTGTGCATGATCACCCGCTCGGCGACCTCCTCGAAGGCGGCGTACTGCTCGGAGAACTTGCTCTTGTCCGGGAGCATCTTCCAGCGGCTCTTGTCGTCGCGCGAGAGCTCCTTGAGCCGCGCCTTCTGGTCGGACTCCGACATGTGAAACCAGAACTTGACGATCAGCGTCCCGTCCTGGATCAGCATCCGCTCGAAGTCGACGATGCGGTTGAGCTCGGCGTCGAGCTCGGCATCGCCGCAGTGATCGCGAAAGCGGTGCTCGATCGGCGTCTGATACCAGCCGCCGAACAGGATCGCCATCTCGCCGCGCCCCGGCAGCGCCCGCCAGAACCGCCAGTAGCGCGGGCGCTCGCGCTCCTCGTCGGACTCGTCCCAGAAGGCGAAGGTCTGCACCCCGCGGGTGTCGAGCCACTCGTTGAGCCGATTGACCACCTCGCCCTTGCCCGCCGCCTCGATCCCCGAGATCACCACCACCACCGGCACCTGCGCGGCCTTCAGCTCGCGCTGCGCGGCCAGCAGGTCGGTGCGCAGCTGTGTCTGCTGCTCCTTGAAGTCCTGCTTGCTCACCGAGCGGCCGACCTTGGTTGCTTCGAACATGGTGCGAATCCTCGTGTTGCGGGGTGGGGCGACAAGATGTCGCGGCAGGGTGGTCGGGCGTGCGCCCGGGACGGCGCTAGTCGCTCAGCGCCGGCGGTGGCGTGATCCGGCGCGGTCGGCCATCGTCGTCCACCGCGACATAGGTGATCGCCGCGGCGGCGACCTGGTGGCGACTGGCCGGGTCGGGCTCGCGCTGTGCCCAGATCTGCACCTCGACCGTCACCGAGCTGTTGCCGAGACGCTGCATCCGCGCGAACAGATCGACCAGATCACCGACCAGCACCGGGGCGAGGAAGCGGAACTCCTTGACCGCCACCGTCGCCACCCGACCCTGCGCCACCTGGATCGCCACCGTGCTCCCGGCCAGATCCGCCTGCGCCATCAGCCAGCCGCCGAAGATGTCGCCATAGGCGTTGGTGTCGCTCGGCATCGCCACCACGCGGGTGCCGAGGTGCCAGAGACGCGGGTCGCTCACCGGCGCCGCGGTCGGATCGCTCGGCACCACGCAGGCGTCGGAAGAGGTGGGGGTGGGTTGGCTGGATTCGAGAGTCGAAGACATGGATTGCTTGAATGGTTGGTCAAAAAGGTTGTCGCCGATCTTCGCACAATCGGACGGGGTCTGACACTGCTGGGTCGGCGGGCGGGGCCTCGATCGAGTCGTGATCTGCCGTTGACCGAGCCGCGAGCCTGGACGTCGGGTTTATTGTACGCCGTTCGCTTCGTGTGCCCGATGGCGTCGCCAATGTCGCTGTGGTTTAGGGGCCGCGTGATGTTGCGCCGGTTTGGGTGGCCGATCTCGGAGACATCAGATTGGATGCTGCTGTCGCGGTGATGACGATCGAGATATGCCAGACGACCCATCGATCTCGATGCGTCTTTCGGTTAGATGGGGTGTTGCCTCAACCCTCGCCGTTGGCCGAGCGGCTTGGAGTGGGTGGGGTGGTGTCGACGTGGGGGACGGGGGCGTCGCGGCGCAGGGTGCGGGTGGTGGGGAAGTGGCAGGCGAAGGTGGTGCCCTGGCCGAGTTCGCTGGAGATGTTGAGGCTGGCGTCGTGACGGTTGAGCACGTGTTTGACGATCGCCAGTCCCAGCCCGGTGCCGCCGGACTGGCGCGAGCGCGCGGCGTCGATGCGGTAGAAGCGTTCGGTGAGCCGGGGCAGGTGCTCGGGGGCGATGCCGGGGCCGTCGTCCTCGACGACGAAGGTTGCGCCGTCCTTGTCCTGGCACCAGCGGATGCGGATGCGGGTGCCGGTGGGGGTGTGCTTGATGGCGTTGAAGACGAGGTTGGAGAAGGCGCTGCGCAGCTCGGGTTGGTTGCCGAGCAGCAGCAGTCCGGTGTCGATCAGGGGGTCGAGTCGGTGACCGGCATCGCCGATGGCCTGCGCCTCCTGGAGGATCAGTCGCAGCTCCTCGGGGACGTCGACGCTGTGCTGGTCGGCGGGGCTGTCGTGCATCTCCAGACGCGAGAGGGTGAGCAGATCCTCGATGATCGAGCGCATCCGCTCGGCCTGGTTGTGCATCAGGGTCAGCGGGCGGCGGTGGGGCTCGGGGGTGTTGGGTGCGTCGAGCAGGTTCTCGACGAAACCGCCGATCACCGTCAGCGGGGTGCGCAGCTCGTGCGAGGCGTTGGCGACGAAGTCGCGCCGGATCATGTTGAGGTGATAGACCTTGGTGATGTCGCGCCCCACCACCAGACGCTGGCGCTTGCGCTCGCCGAAGGGGGCGATGCGCAGCGAGATCATCAGCGCGCGGTTGTGACTGGGGGCGATGTCGAGCGGACGCAGGTATTCGCCGTCGTGGAGGAAGTCGCCGAGTTCGGGGTGGCAGAAGACGTCGAGGAAGTGCTGCCCGTCCTGCTCCGGCCAGTGGATGTCGAGCAGTTGTGCGGCGGCGGGGTTGGCCCAGTCGATGCGGTGGTGCTTGTCGAGGATCACCAGGGCGTCGGGGACGGCGTTGGCCGCCTCGCGAAAGCGACGGGTGAAGCGGATCTGGCGCTTGCGCCCCTTGCGCCCGCGCTGCTGGTAGCGGGCGATGTTGCGATAGACCTCGCCCCAGAGTCCGCGCGGGAAGGGTGGGGCGAGCCGGTGCTGGCGGCGGATCAGGGTACTGAGGTCGATCAGTCGGAAGATATGGCGCCCGAGCGCGGGGACGCTCGCCAGCGGGACGCTCCAGGCCGGCGCCAGACCGCCGAGCCACAGCATCAGGGCGCCGCCCGAGGGGACGGCGAAGAGCGCGAGCTCGAAGAGCAGGGCACGGCGCATCGGGGCTGGGGCCTGCCGGCTCAGGTCTTGTCCGAGAAGCGGTAACCGACGCCGCGCACGGTCTGCAACAGGCCGTCGTGACGGGTCGGCTCCAGCGCCTTGCGCAGCCGCCGGATATGGACGTCGACGGTGCGCTCCTCGACATAGACCTGATCGCCCCACACCTGATCGAGCAGCTGCGAGCGGCTGAAGGCGCGGTCGGCGTGGGTCATGAAGAAGTGCAGCAGACGATACTCGGTGGGGGCGACCTCCACCGGGCGGCCATTGGCGCTGACGCGGTGGCCGATGTTGTCGATGCGCAGTCCGCCGATCTCGATCTCGTCGGCCGGTTCGCTCGGCTTGGCGCGGCGCAGCACCGCCTTGGTGCGGGCGATCATCTCGCGCGGCGAGAAAGGCTTGGCGATGTAGTCGTCGGCGCCGGTGTCGAGCCCCTTGACGCGATCCTCCTCCTCGCCTCGGGCGCTGATCATGATGATCGGCAGACCGCGGGTCTTGGGGTTCTGCTTGAGTTGCTGGGCCAGCTCCAGACCGGAGCGCCCGGGCAGCATCCAGTCGAGCAGGATGAGGTCGGGTTGGTCGCTGGCGAGCAGCTTGCGGGCCTCGTCGGCATGACCGGCCTCGAGCACGCGGAACTCCGCGCTCTCGAGCGCAAAGCGCATCACTTCGCGGATATCCGGTTCGTCGTCGATGACAAGAATGGTGGGCATCTTCGGGGGTCCTGGGTGCAATGGGCGCGGCGTCGGCGCGGCGTCGCCAAAGAGCTCGGATCGGAGCGACTGGCGCGGCCCTCGTGCCGCTGGGGCACGGGCGCCTGGGGTCGGGGTCTGTTGGGTTTCATTCTATGTACGATCGGTTACGGGGAGATGAACACCCCGGTGAGCATGCAGCCCTGCTGGCGGTGTCGTGCCGATCGTTGACGATGGGCGCCGCCCCGGTCCCGCCGGGGCGGCGCCGCCGAGACGCCTTGCACGTCTCGTGGGGCGGGGGTCAGCCGCGCATCTCGACACGCAACTGCTCGCGCACCTCGTCGAAGCGCTCGCCGAGGTGCTCCTGACCCTGACGATCGAACAGACTGACGATCACCACCGCGAGGGCCGAGAACAGCATGCCGGGGACGATCTCGTAGAGCGCGAACAGACCGCCGTCGAGCTGCTTCCACACCACCACGGTGAGACCGCCGACGATGATGCCGGCGAGCGCGCCCAGGCGCGTCATCCGCCGCCAGTAGAGCGAGAGCACCAGCGGCGCGCCGAAGGCGGCGCCGAACCCGGCCCAGGCATAGGCGACCAGATCGAGCACCATGGCATCCGGGTCCATCGCCAGGGCGAAGGCGAACAGCGCGATGCTGACCACCGCCGCGCGCCCGACCATCACCAGCTCACGCTCGCTGGCCTCGCGGCGCATCAGCGTGCGGTAGACGTCCTCGGTGAAAGCCGAGGAGCTGACCAGCAGCTGCGAGTCGGCGGTGCTCATGATCGCGGCGAGGATGGCCGCGAGCAGGATGCCGGCGATCACCGGGTGGAACAGCAGGTTGACCAGCTCGATGAACACCGTCTCGCGGGCGTCGTCGAGCAGCGGCGCATCGAGCGTGATGATGCCGGCCAGCCCGGTGAGGGTGGCGCCGATCAGGGTGAGCGCCACCCAGGTGACGGCGATGCGGCGTGCTGTGGCCACCTTGCGCGGCGAGGCGATCGCCTGGAAGCGCGCGAGCACGTGCGGCTGGCCGAAGTAGCCGAGGCCCCAGGCGGCGAGCGAGACGATGCCGATCCAGCCGATGGCGGTGCCGTCGATCTTGGTCATGGGGTCGAGCAGCTCGGGATTGAGGGTGTTGAGCTGATCGATCGCGTTGTCGCTGCCGCCGGCCAAGGCGATGGCGAGCATCGGCACGGCGATCAGCGCCACGGCCATCAGCAGGCCTTGCATCACGTCGGTCCAGGAGACGGCGAGGAAGCCGCCGATGGCGGTGTAGACGATGATCGAGAGCACCGCGATGCCGACGGCCCAGACATAGGGCAGGCCGAAGACCGACTCGAACAGCTTGCCGCCGGCGACCAGGCCGGAGGCGGTGTAGATCAGGAAGAACAGCAGGATGAACACCGCCGCGATGCCGCGCAGCAGACCGCTGGCGTCGGCGAAGCGATTGGCGAAGTATTCGGGCAGCGTCAGTGCGTTGCCGTAGGCGAAGCTGAACACGCGCAGTCGGGCGGCGACCACGAGCCAGTTGAGCCAGGTGCCGAACAGCAGGCCGCCGGCGAGCCAGATCGACTCGAGCCCGGAGGCATAGGCGAAGCCGGGCAGGCCGAGCAGCAGCCAGCCGCTCATGTCCGAGGCGCTGGCGCTGAGCGCCGCGACCCCGCTGCCGAGTCGGCGGCCACCGAGGATGAAGTCGGAGAGATCGCGGGTACGCTGATAGGCGTACCAGCCGATCAGCAGCACGATGACGAAATAGATGCTGAAGGTGATGGAGATGATGATTGGGTCTTGGGTCAAGCCGTCGCTCCTCGCAGGTATTGCTCCGATCCGGCTTGTCGAATCGGGTGGACAGGGTGCGGTAGTTTAGAACCTGGCGCGAGTGCCCACCAAATCGACGCGCCGGGGCGACAGTGCCGCCGGGTTACGGTTATGCTCCGTGCGTCAGCGGGGGAGGTCCGGAGCAGACGGCCCGGAGGCGCGCTCGGCCCTTGCGTGCGACGCCCCGCAACGCATTGATAGCGAAACGAGGTTGCCATGTCCGAAGCCCGAATCATCAACTGCGAGACCCTGTACGCCGGCAAGGTGATCGACGTCAACCGCGAGCAGGTAGAGCTGCCGGACGGCGCCGAGGTGGCGCTCGAGATCGTCCGCCATCCCGGTGGTGCGGCCACGGTCGCGCTCGACGACCAGGACCGGGTCTGTCTGCTGCGCCAGTTCCGCCACGCTGCCGGAGGCTGGCTGTGGGAGCTGCCCGCCGGGCGCATCGATCCCGACGAGACGCCGCAGCGCACCGCCGTGCGCGAGCTGGCCGAGGAGGCCGGGCTGGTGGCTGAGGAGTGGAACGATCTTGGGCCGATGCACGCCTCGCCCGGGGTGTTCACCGAGGTCATCCATCTGTGGCTGGCGCGCGGGCTCACCAGCCAGCCGGTCGCGCACGAACCCGGCGAGCTGATCGAGGTCCACTGGCTGCCCTTCAGTCAGGCGCTCGACTGGTGTCATGACGCCACCATCACCGATGCCAAGACGCTGATCGGACTCTATCGCGCCAAGGCGATGATCCAGAACGATCTCGACCTGCTCTCCGAGGGTTCGGGTTGCTGAGGTCGTGATGATGAATGATCCGATGCGCGTTTGTGTCCTGCAACATGTCCCCTTCGAAGCGCCGGGGGCGATCGGCGACTGGGTGCGTGCCCGCGGCCACGCGCTGCAGGTGGTGCGGCTCGATCTCGGCGAGCCGCTGCCCGCGCTCGCCGAGATCGACTGGCTGGTGGTGATGGGCGGTCCCATGGGGGTCGATCAGGAGCAGCGCCATCCCTGGCTCGCCACCGAACGCGCGTTCATCTCGCGCGCCATCGGCGCCGACAAGAACCTGATCGGCATCTGTCTCGGCGCCCAGCAGATCGCCGCCGCGCTGGGCGCGCGGGTATGTCGCAACCCCGAGCGCGAGATCGGCTGGTTCCCGCTCGAACTCAGCGCCGAGGGTCGCGCCTCGGGGCTGTTCGCGGCGCTGCCCGAGGGGTTCGAGGTCTTCCACTGGCACGGCGACACCTTCGCCCTGCCCGAGGGCGCGCAACCGCTCGCCGCGAGCGCCGCCTGCGCCAACCAGGGCTTTCTCTTCGAGGGCCGGGTGCTGGGGCTGCAGTGCCATCTGGAGGCGACCACCGAGGGCGTCGAGCGGCTGCTCGTCCACTGCGCCGACGAACTCACCGAGACCGGCCCCTTCGTGCAATCGCCCGAGCATATTCGCGCCCAGCCCCCCGAGCACTACGCCCGACTCCACCAGGCCCTGTTCGCGCTGCTCGACCGGATGGTGGAACTGGGTCGGGAGCTTTGAGCGGCGAACAGGAGCGTCCAGGCACCAGCCTTCAGCCTCCAGTGGGGAGGGCTGGCGCGCCTCGCCCGACCGGTCATCGATCGTTCGGGATGGGGTGCGTGACCGGATGGCCTCGGCGCTGATCCTCAACGTCTTCGCACGGTCACGCATCCCACCCTACGAGCCGACGAATGCGCTACCAACGAGAAACCTTCAGTCTCCAGTCTGAGCCCCATGACTGGTGACTGGTGACTGGTGACTGGTGACTGGTGACTGGTGACTGGTGACTGGTGACTGGTGGCTGGAAGTTGACCGCTGGAAGCTGATTCGCAACCCACTCGCCGGGCACGCTGCGCTTTGCCCGGCCTACACGTCTGAACGCCTTTCTCTTCTATCGTCTTCGCGCCCTTCGGGTCTTTGCGGTTCAATTCTCCCGGCCGCTACCTCTGTCTCTCGCGCAGCAGCTTCACCTGGAACAGGGCGTTGCGTTCTTCCTCTTCCAGCGCCGAGCGGATGAAGCGGATGGTGCGCTGGTAGCGGGGGATGATGTTGTACTTGAGCGCGTTGACGCGTTTCTGCGCCTTGCGTTGCTCCTCCATCAGTCGGTGCAGCGCGGTCTCGACCTCGCCGAGACGGGCGAGCAGCACCGCGGCCTCGGCGAGATTGGCGCGGGTGGCGTCGAAGCTCGCATCGGTGCCGAGCAGGCCGACGGGCTTGAGCGGCAGGCGCTCGCTGGCCACCGCCGGGTACTCGACGCCGAGCGCGCGGTGCGGCAGGACGTTGACGCGCAGCGCCGGCTCGGCGCCGAGCGCGGCCTGACGGATGCCGCGACTGCCCATGCGCAGGTGGGTGAGGCTGAGGCAGTGATAGGCCGCGCCGAGCGCGGTCTCGGTCTCGCGCCGCAGCGCGCGGTACTCGTCGATGCGTTCGTAGACCAGCCGGGTGAGCAGCTCGCGCTTGCGTTCGAGCAGATCGTGTCCGGCGATCAGGAACTGCGCCTGCTGCTGTAGCCGCAGCAGGCTGCTCTTGGTCGGCGGTATCTTGATCAGCGATTCGGTCATGGTGCCTGGTTCCGGTGCTCAGCCCGAGGGGGCAAGGTTGGCGTCCTGGCGCGCGTCGATACAGTCGGGGCCGCCCATCTCGAACAGTCGACAGACCAGCGGGCGCTGCGCGTAGATGCGACAGCGCAGGGTGTCGCGATCGAGCGCGGCGCACCAGCCGTCGTCGAGCCGGAGCATGCAGGTCCGGCCCCAGGCGTCCTCGGTGAGGAAACGCGCCGGCACCCCGGTGTCGGTCAGGCATACCGCCTCGAGCCGACAGCAGCAGGCACGGCAGTCGGCGCAGTCGATGGTGTCGTCAGTCGTCATGGGGCAGGTGTCGCGCGAGGTCGGTTTCGTGGAGTCGGGTGAGCTGCTCGCGCGGGAAACGCGCCATCAGCCGCCAGGCCAGATCCAGGGTGTCGATGATCGAGCGTTCTTCGTGCTCGCCCTGGGTGACGAACTGGGCATCGAAGGCATCGGCGAATTTGAGGAAACGCTGGTCGCGCTCGGACAGCTCGTCGGCGCCGATGATCGAGGCGAGATTGCGGGTCTCCTGGGCGCGGGCGTAGAGGCTGTAGAGTTGGGCGGCGACCCGGGGGTGGTCCTCGCGGGTGTCGTCCTTGCCGATGCCGTCCTTCATCAGCCGCGACAGGCTCGGCGAGATGTGCACCGGGGGGTAGATGCCGCGATTGTGCAGCTCGCGCGAGAGCACGATCTGCCCCTCGGTGATATAGCCGGTGAGGTCGGGGATGGGGTGGGTGATGTCGTCCGAGGGCATGGAGACGACCGGCATCATGGTGATCGACCCGCGTCGGTCGTGGATACGGCCGCAGCGCTCGTAGAGTTCGGCCAGGTCGGAGTAGAGATAGCCCGGATAACCCTTGCGCGCGGGCACGTCGCCCTTGGCGGTGGCGACCTCGCGCAGCGCCTCGGCGTAGTTGGTCATGTCGGTGAGCACCACCAGCACGTGGTGGTCGAGATCATAGGCCAGATACTCGGCGGCGGTGAGCGCGGCGCGGGGGAGGGTGAGCCGCTCCACCGGCGGGTCGTCGGCGAGGTTGACGAACATCACCACGTTGCGCAGCACGCCCGAGTTGGCGAACTCGTCGCGGAAGAACTTGGCGTCGGCGTAGGAGACGCCCATGGCCGCGAACACGATCGAGAAGCTGGAGTTCTCGTCGACCAGCCTGGCCTGACGCACGATCTGGGCCGCGAGCCGGTTGTGCGGCAGGCCCGAGCCCGAGAAGATCGGCAGCTTCTGCCCCCGCACCAGGCTGTTGAGCCCGTCGATGGTCGAGACGCCGGTCTGGATGAACTCGCGCGGATAGGTGCGGGCGGCCGGATTGATGGCCGAGCCGCCCACCGGCCGCCGCAGCCCCGAGAGTACCGGCGGGCGCCCGTCGCGCGGCTCGCCGAGGCCGTTGAGTTCGCGCCCCAGGATCTCGGGCGAGAGCGCGATCTCCACCGGCTCGTCGAGGAAGCGGACCCAGGTGTTCTCTAGGTCCAGATCATCCGTGCCCTCGAAGACCAGAATCAGCACCTCCTCGTCCGCCGCGCGGATGACCTGACCGTTGCGGATCTGGCCCGCATGGTTCTCGATCCGCACCCGGTCGCCGAAGGCCACGCCCGGCGTGTCCCTGACCACCAGGAGGCCGCCCCTGGCTTCGATGGCGGTGCGGTATTCCTTGATGCTCATGATGCGATGATCCTCGTTCGGCTCGATCGAGCCGCACATGCTTGGGGGCTTGGTTGGCCTGGGAATTCACCCGCTTGTGGTTTCTGGAATGTCTGGCGCGGCTCAGCCGCACATAGAGCTTGCGAAACCCGGCGGATGGATGGCGCTTGGCCAGCGCACTCAGCGCTTTTTTCGATGACCTCCTTCAGGATCTTGTGATCCAGGCTCAGATCCACTCAGAAAATGCCGTTGAGCATCAGGCGGTCGTCCCGGCGTGGCCGACCCTTGCGCTGCGGAAGGGAAAACAGATCGGCGATCAGCGCCCAGGCCTCTTCTGGGGTTTCGTAACGTCTCGACATCTGGCCTCTTCTCCTGAAAAAACGAAGTCAGTGTATCAAGCAGGTTTTTCGTACAAACGGCAGGTTAGGTGAAACTGCTTGCCAAGAGAAACCCCGTGCTTAGTGGACTCGTCGACGCAGCGGGACTCTCGCCTCAATTAGGCTTCTTTGGGAGCGATACCGCGATGACCAAGGTTGCCACGACGATGACTGTCCACTCAATGGCCAATATTGACCAATCTATAGCCTCATTGCGGTTCAGGTTCCATAAAAGCTTGAATGCTTCCTCTTTGTCGCTGTAGTAAGAAGTTGATTCGGCATACTTGATCGGCGGGAACAAGCTCGAAAATATGAAAAAACCGCCCCCGGCTATTAGTGATTTATTGAAAGGCGGTAATTCTGTTGCCCATGCTGCAAGTTGACGCCTAAGAGCCCAGGCCGTTAGCAACATGGCAAATAAAAGTATTAAGAACCAGTTTTCCGCAATGATTTCTCCCACGCTGGGTCTGGGGGCGTAGTCCTTGATGTCCAGGCCCAGTTCATAGGCTTGGAGCTGCGGATCGACACCACGGTACTCCGCGAGCGCCGCGACGATCTCGGCCTCGGACTTGTCACCGAAAACATCAGGGGCGAGCTTGCGGAGTTCGTCGATAGTCATTGTGGCTATTATTTCCTATTCAATTCTATTGATAATTATCCGCGTGTAGGCGAATTGGTATCTTTGAGCCTCAGAGCGTCGGCTGTTTTTGGGCCAATGGGTAGTTACCCCATGATGGCCTCCGAGAGATTCAACGAGCGCGGACTATCGCTCCTTCCGGACTGTCGCATATGGCTCAGGCAACTTACTCATCCTGCGACTCGTCGTCGCCGCGCCGGACTGCACGTAGCAAGTAGATCGACTCTTTATCTCAGCGCTATGTGTCCGGTTGATGTCTCGGCGACGCGTACATTATAGGCTTGCGTCTTGCGTCTGTGGGTTTGTTGGGTTGACAGCCTTCTGGGAGGCTACGTTTTGTACGAAAAACCTGCTTGATACACTGACTTCGTTTTTGCAGGAGAAGAGGCCAGATGTCGAGACGTTACGAACTCCGATCTACCTGTTCTGAGATGCCAAGGGCGCTCCCTTGAGCTTTCTGCTCTCTCCGGGGCAGCACAGCGACATTCGCCATGCCCAACCGCTCCTCGATCAGGTCCGCTTGCCCAGCGCTCATCGAGGTCGTCCGCCACTACTGCGATCGGCGCGGTATCCGTCCGGTAATCTCGCAGCGCAAGGGGCTGCGCAACCCCAAGCCTGGCCGACCTCGGACGCTCAACAAGCCCAGCTATCGCAAGCGCAACGTCATCGAGCGGTTGTTCGGCTGGCTCAAGGCCTGCCGACGAATCGCTACCCGTTACGACAAGTTGGCGACCAGCTTCTCGGCAATGTTCACGCTTGCTTGCATTCGCAGATGCCTCAGGCATTACTTTTCGTAAAAAACGTAGATCGCGCCGAGATATTCTTCTGGTATTAGATGATTCGAGCGACTTCCCAAAGGAACAAAGCCCTTCGCGTTCTAGGATCACTCCGTAGGTTATGGTGTTTTTTTTGGCGCGACCTAACGTAACGATGAGTCTTCTTGTAGTTTTCTTTCGCGTAGTTCTGCAGCCTAGCTTCGGAGATCTTTACTGCGCGAGAAATTATTTCCTCTAGGGAGATTTTTCCAGCAGCACGCGAGTCTCTAATTTACTTACGCTAGACTTACTTTCTGGAATAGGGTGGTGGCGTTGTTATGTGCTTCGTAGCGCAACATTTCTGCTTTTGTTGTTCCAAGGTAAGTCGGTGTTGGTGCTTGTGTTAGAATAAATCAGTTGATCTTCAACTGATAATCGAAGAGGGTCTGGATTTATTAGCACAGTAGTGATCCCGATTTGCTTTCCTTCCTGAGCTAGCAGCCTTACTTTTTCAAGCTTGGATTGTGTCCCATTTGGCGTATTGAAAAGATGCTGTTTGATTCGTTCTATAACGAATCGTTGTGTTCTTTGTCCGATATACATGGTGCGCCAAGAGTCGGAGTCATTGTCTCTTGACCACAATGCATAAATATTAGCGCCATCACCCACTTCTTGCCTTATTGCTTTTTCGTTATTGGAGGTATTTTCGATTATTTTCGTGGTTTTATCGTAGGTGATAATGGTCGGTGTCCGGGAAAGTAGCTTATTGTTTGCGATCTCGACTAAAGAGTAAAATAAATCGATTGAAAGCATGGTGCTTTTTTGCTCTATAGGGTATTGAGTTGTGTTGGATGGAAATTATAAATATTATGTTGGGCTGATGTCTAAGTTTTAAGAGTTAGGCGGAATCTCTACGCCACTCATGATCTGCGACTTTTCGACAGCAATACATCTTTTACACGTCGGCTCCTCTATCCAGCTTCGCATACTCACCCCGAACACCCTCCATCGCCTCCTCCACCTCATCCCGAAACCCCTGTATCCGATCCAGCTCTTCGCTCGAATACAGTGACTTGATCCGGCGCATCTTGGCCAATAGCGGTAGGTTCTGCAGTTCCGAGACCGGCACGCCGAGTCGAATCAGCGATTCGCCGCTGCGGTAGATCTCGATGGCCAGATCCAGCAGGGCGAATTGCTTGGCCGGTGAGCAGAAGGTGTCGATGTCGTCGAGCGCGCTCTGCTGCAGCACGCCTTCCTTGATGAGCGCGGCGCCTTCCAGCTCCCAGCGCTGGGGGTCGGAGAGGGCCTCGGGGCCGACTAGGTTGACGATGCGCGAGAGTTCGGCGTCGCGGGCGAGGAGGGCGAGGGCGGCGGTGCGGCGTTGCTCCCAGTTCGGGTCGATCTCCTGGTGCCACCACTCGGCGGCGGTGTGGACATGCCCGGAGAAGCTGCCGACCCAGTCGATCGAGGGGTAGTGACGGGCGTCGGCCAGCTCCTTGGAGAGCGCCCAGAAGGTCTCGACGATGTCCTTGGTGTGGCTGGTCACGGGCTCGGAGAAGTCGCCGCCCGGCGGCGAGACCGCGCCGATCAGGGTCACCGAGCCGGAGGCCCCGGCGAAGGTCTCGACCCGTCCGGCGCGCTCGTAGAGCGCGGCCAGACGCGAGGCGAGATAGGCCGGGTAGCCTTCCTCGACCGGCATCTGTCCGAGCCGTCCGGAGACCTCGCGCAACGCCTCGGCCCAACGGCTGGTGGAGTCGGCCAGCATCACCACGTCGTAGCCCATGTCGCGGTAGTACTCGGCCATGGTCAGGCCGACATAGACCGAGGCCTCGCGCGCCACCACCGGCATGTTGGAGGTGTTGGCCACCAGCAGGGTGCGCTCCATCAGCTTGCGCCCGGTGTAGGGGTCGTCGAGCTGGGGGAAGGTCTCGAGCACGTCGACCAGTTCGTTGCCGCGCTCGCCGCAGCCGACATAGATGACGATGTCGGCGTTCGACCAGCGCGCGATCTGCTGCTGCACCACGGTCTTGCCCGCGCCGAAGGGGCCGGGGACCGCGCCCTTGCCGCCCTTGAGCTGGGGGAAGAAGGTGTCGATCACCCGCTGTCCGGTGATCAGCGGCGCGACGCCGTCGTCGCGGCGCCGGTAGGGGCGCGGCTGGCGCACCGGCCAGCGGTGATAGAGCCCGAGCCTGCGGCTGGCGCCGTGGGCGTCGCGCACCCGGGCGATGGTCGCCTCGAGGTCGTAGTCGCCGGCCGGGGCGATCTCCTCCAGCTCGCCCTCGATACCGGGCGGTACCAGCACGCGGTGCTCGATGGTGGCCGTCTCCGGGACGGTGCCGAGCAGGGTGCCGCCGCCGATCCGGGCGCCGGGTTCGAGCGCCGGGTTGGGGGTGAAGCGCCACTCGCGGGCGCGGTCGAGGGCGTTGAGGTCGATGCCGCGGCGGATGTGGTCGCCCGAGGCCAGGGCGATCGCCTCGAGCGGTCGCTGTACGCCGTCGAAGATGCCGCCGAGCAGCCCGGGGCCGAGTTCGACCGAGAGCGGTCGGCCGAGTCCGCGCACCGGCTCGCCGGGACGCAGCCCGTCGGTCGATTCGTAGGTCTGGACGATGGCATCGCCGCCACGCAGCGAGATCACCTCACCGAGCAGCCCGAGTTCGCCGAGCTTGACCTGCTCGCCGCTGCGTGCGCCGGGCAGTTCGATGGTGACGATGGGGCCGTTGATGTCACGCACCCGGCCGGTTCTGTTGGCGTCTTTCACGGCATCATCCATTGAACAGGTTGGCGGTATCGAGCCCGTTGGGGAGCAGGCGTTCGAGGATCACGCGCTGGATCTCGGGGCGCAGCCGTTCGAGCCGACCGGCATGGGTGTCGTCGATGCGCACCCGCCCCTCGGCGTCGCTGACCCGCACCCCGCCGAGGGCGGCAATCGGCTCCTCGACCAGTTCGGCCTCGCGCCCCTCGGGCAGCGCCGCGAGGATCGCCGCCCAGCGCTCGCGCAGCAGCACCAGATCGTGGGCGTTGGCCTCGACGCGCAGCCGCGGCTGCTCGATCAGCCCGGCATCGCGCACGATCAGCGTCGCGAGCCAGTCGCCATAGGTGTCGCGCTCGGCGATGAAGGCGCGCATCCGCTCCTCGAGGCCGCGCTCGACGGCCTGCATCAGGTTCCAGCGCACCCGGTCGAGATGGGTCTGGAGCTTCAGCTCGCTGGCCTGGACCTGTTGGCGGAAGCTGCGTTCGGCCAGGGCGCGGGCGACCTGCTCCTCGTGTTGCTCGCGCGCGCGCAGCCGCTCGGCGGCCTCGCGCAGGATGGTGTCGCGACGGCTGGCGGCGCGCGCCCGATACTCGGCGGCGAGGCGCTCGGCGCGCGCGAGGATCGCCTGTTCGAGTTCATCGACCTGGGTCATGTCGTTCCTCCGTCTCGTCGTCCGGCGCGGCGCCGAACAGCGCATCGAGCCGATCGGCCACCGCGCTGGACAGACGCGGCGGCTCGGCGCCGAGCGCGGGCACCGCGACCACCACGATGCGTCCGCCCTCGCGGCGGATGCGTTGCAGGCTGGGGATGTCCGCGGCCATCAGCGCGTCGTCGACCACCACCAGCGCCTTGGCCCGCGCGCGCAGCAGCCCGCGCAGCAGGCGCTCGACGGTCTCCGGGGCGGGGTTCTCGTGGGCCTCGAAGCCGATCAGCCGGAAGCCGTCGGCGAGCCGCTCGTCACCGATGAACACAAGCCGCGCCGGGGTGGCGGTCTCGGTGCTGGGGGTGTCCATGCCGCGCTCAGATCTTGTTGATGAGCAGGATCGAGACCACCAGCCCGTAGATGGCGATGCCCTCGGCCAGACCGAGATAGATCAGGGTGCGCCCGAGGTTCTCCGGCTTCTCGGTGATCGCCGCCAGCGAGGCCGCGCCGATCGGGCCGACGGCGATGCCGGCGCCGATGGTCGAGATCGCGGTGGGGATACCGGCGCCGATGATCGCCAGCCCCATGCCGAGGCTGATCTCGGGCGCGGCGGTCTCGGCGAGGGTCTCGGTGGCGGCCAGGGCGTCGTTGAGCCCGAGCACGAGCAGCCCGAGCTGGGCGCCGACGAAGACCACCAGCTGGGTGCCGAGCGCCGGGCGGAACCAGTCACGGAGCCGGGCGCTGGCGCGGGGGCGCAGCTCCAGCACCAGTCCGGTGAGGATCAGGCCGAGGATGGCCAGGGTCATGAGGGCGACGAGCCAATACATGTGACGCTCCTGATGTGGTGGATGGTGCCGGGGTCAGTCACGCGGCAGGCGCAGTGGCGCGAAGGCGTGTCCGTCCCCGGAGAAATAACGCGAGAACCCCTCGTAGTACTGCAGTCGCATCACCTGGATCATCACGATCCCGCCCTCGAGCACGATGATGAAGAGGTTGCCGAGGACCAGGGTGATGAGGTGGCCGACCTCGCCGAGCATCCCGGCGAGGGTGTAGACGGCGATGGCGAGCGCGACATGGTTGAGTCCGAAGGCGGCGACGCGGAGGAAGGAGAGGGTGTTGGAGACATAGCCGATCACCGTCTCCAGGGTGGCGATGAAGACCACCAGCGCGCGCTCGATCAGCGGGCCCTGTTGCTCGCGCCAGCTCGCCCAGGCCAGGGTGGCGAGGGCGAGCCCGGCGATGGTCGCCGGCCAGGGGGCGAGTGCGCCGTCCTCGGCGAGTCCGACCCCGGCGCCGACCAGCGCGAGATAGAACACCAGATTGACCGCACCGTGATGCCCGAGCACGGCGTCGCGCCAGCGCCCGACGGCCACCCGGTTGTAGATCGCCAGCGTACAGGCGAGGGTGATGAACCCCACCCCCCAGAGGAGCGCCAGGGTGAGCATCCGCAGCGGATCGGTGAGCGGGCTCATCCACAGCGCCGGGATCAGGTGCTCGTTGCCGAAGACGCTGCCGAAGACCAGTCCGAAGGCCATCGACGACAACCCGGCGAGCAGTCCGAAGGGCCAGAAGCGCCCGAGCCGTCGGCGCAGCAGCCAGGCGGCGAGCGCGATCACCGCGCCCTGACCGAGGTCGCCGAACATGCTGCCGAACATCAGCAGGAAGGTGACGGCGAACAGCGGCGTGGGGTCGACCTCGCCGTACTCGGGGATGCCGTACTGACCGACCAGGGTGGCGAAGGGCGCGAGCAGGCGATTGCGGGTGATCACCGTCGGCACCAACCTTCGCTCGTCGGCGCGCGGGTCGCGGGCACTCAGGGCGAAGGGATGCGGGAGGGTCTCGCGCAAGCGTTGTTCGAGCGCCTCGACCGCACTCGCCGGCACCCAGCCGGCGAGATGGGCGAGCGGTCCGCTGGCGCGCAGCGCCGGGTCGAGCGCGACCAGCGGGGCGGCGAGCAGCAGGGTCTGCTGCGCGGCAAGCAGCTGTGCGCGATGGTCGGCACCCCACTCGGCAAGCTCGCGTTCGAGCGCGGCGCGGCGTCGGGCGATGTCGGCGCTGCGCGTCTCGAGCTGCTGGCGTACCCGCGCCGGTTCGCGGTCGAGTTCGACCGGGATCGGCAGCGCCTGGAAGCCGGCGGCGGCGAGCACCTGGGGCAGTGACTCGGGGGCGGCGTCGCTGGGACCGACGATCACCACATGGGTCTGGTCGCCACGCTGCATGTAGACGTGGACCAGATAGTGGGCGAGCCCGAGCGCGCCGCCGAGCCGGGCGAGGTTCTCGCGCGGCACCATGCCGACATGGATATCGAGGAAACGGGTGTTGTTGCGCAGCACCGCCAGATCGATGTCGAGCGCGGCGAAGTTGGCGAGCGCGGCCTGGTGCTCGGCGACCAGGCGCGCCTCGTCGTCGAGCTGGCGCAGGCCCTCGGCATGGGCCGAGGCGGTCTGCCACAGCTCGCCGAGCCAGTGATCGAGCGCGGCGAGGGACTCGGGCTCGATCACCCGAGGCTGGTCGATGTGCTGCGGCAACGCGAGGTCGAGCAGCTCGGCGAGCTTGTCGAGCCGCTGTCGGGCACGCTCGTGATGGCGACGATAGTCGCGTGCCGGGGCGGTGTCGAGCCGCGCCTCGTCCGGGGCGCGCGCGTCGGGGTGGAAGAGACCGGTCTCGGCGAGCGCGAGCGAGGCGGTGGGCAGGTCCTCGGCGAGGACCAGCAGGCGGACGTGTTTCATCGCCGTGGGCGAGAGCATCAGGTCTCCTCTCGCCGGGTACAGGCCGCGGCGCGCCAGGTACAGCCCGAGGGGGCGCGCTCGAGCGCCGCGTCGATGGTGTGCTGGGCGAGACCGAGCAGACGCCCCTGGATGATGGCGAACAGCCTCAGCAGGTCAGCCTCGCGCAGCATCAGATAGGCCAGCGCGCGCGCTGGCGCCGAGTCGCCGTGGGCGAGCAGGGCGCGGGCGATGGTGGCGCTGTGGATGTTGACGCGTCGCTGCACCTCGGCGATGTCCTCGCTGCCGGCGAGCTGACCGGCGAGCGGCGCGGGCAGGGCCTCGATGACCGGTTCGAGCCCGTCGAGCGCGACCAGACGCAGCAGTCGCTCGCGTCCGAGCAGTCCGGTCGAGGGCACCAGCCAGTAGAAGGTCTCGGAGGGTGAGAGTCCGTAGCAGAGCCGGAAGCGCAGCAGCCACAGCAGGTCGACGCGGTCGAGCGCGGCGCCGATCAGGCGTCTGAGCGCGGTGCCGTGCGGTGCGCCGAAGGTGCGGACGTGGCGCGCCAGCCCGAGGTAGTAGTGCTGGTCGATCGCCGCCTCGAGGGCGAAGGGTTCGCGGCGCCGGGCATAGACCTCGCGTGCCTGGCGGGCGATCTGGCGGTAGGGACCGGTCTCGAGCTGGCGCAGCAGCTCCTCGACGCTCTCGGCGCGGAACAGGGTATGGATCGGCAGCCGGATCGGGGCGGGCAGGTCGAACAGTTGCTCGGCGATGGTCTCGGCCTCGAGCGCATGGAGCTTGCCGCGCAGCAGGGTCTTGAGGTTGTAGAGCGCATACTTGCGCCCCCAGGCGAGCATCAGCTCGCGCTCGTCGCCCTGCAGCGGTCGGATCAGCACCTGCAGCTCGGCGAGCAGCTGGTGGACCAGCGCCTGCTCGATGGCGCGGCTACGCGCGCGCGGTGATGGTGCGGCGTCGAGCAGGGCGTCGAGCCCGAGCTGGTCGACCAGGGCGCTCAGCGGCAGGGTGGCGAGTCGATCGATGGTGTCCGGGTCGTGCAGCCCCGTGGCCATCATCGAGACCCGGGCGTCGAGATAGGCGTGGTCGGCATCGGCCATGGCGCGGGGTCAGCGGCTGGTGTCGATCAGGACCTGGAAGGCGGCCTCGAGTGCCTCGGCCTCGCGCTGTTCGGCCTGATCGCGCAGGTGGACGTGGCGCTCGTCATAGCGACGTCGCAGCTGGGCGATGCTCTGTTCGGCGCGCTCTCCGGCCTTGGCGACGAAGCCCTGGCGCAGCTCCGGGATCCTGGCGGTGAAACGCGCCTGCTCGGCGTGGACCTCGGCCATCGCCTGATCGACGATCCGGCCCTGTTCGGTCTCGGCCTGCTGGGCGAGCCGCTCGGCCCGCATCTCGACATCGAGCAGTCGCTTGAGGGTGTCATCCATCGGTCGCGCTCTCGTCTGATCTGGGCATTCGCGACCCTAGCTTACGCGAAAGACGCCGACGATGGCGCAGAGCATCGTCGGCGTCTTGCGCCAGGTCAGCCGCGTTTCCCGCCCGCCGAGCCGTTCAGGCGAACCGCATCGGTCATGCAGACCCGGTGGCTCCAGAACTGATCGGCGAGCACCCGCAGCTCCTCGGCGAGGGTGGCCAGTGTCTCGGCGGTGCGCTCGATCTCGCCGGTGGTCGTGGCGTTGCCGTCGGCCGACTGGCGGATATTGGTGACGCTGCGGTTGATCTCCTCGCTGACCGCGCTCTGCTCCTCGACGGCGGTGGCGATCTGGGTGGTCATGTCGGTGATCTGCTGCACGCTGGCGGCGATCGCCTCGAGCGCGCCGCCGGCCTCGCGCGCCTGGGCGACGCTCCGCTCGGCCTGGGCGCGGCTGCCGTGCATCACCTCGACCGAGGCGCGCGCGCCGTCCTGCAGCTTCTCGATCATCGCCTGGATCTCGGTGGTCGACTGCTGGGTGCGATTGGCGAGGTTGCGCACCTCGTCGGCGACCACCGCGAAGCCGCGTCCCTGCTCGCCGGCGCGCGCCGCCTCGATCGCGGCGTTGAGCGCGAGCAGGTTGGTCTGCTCGGCGATGCCGCGGATGACGTCGAGCACGGCGCTGATCTCGTCGCTGTGCTGCTCGAGGGTGTGGATCACCGCGGCGGCGTTCTCGACCTCATCGGAGAGTCGTGCGATGGCCTCGCGGGTATCGATGGTGACACGTTTGCCATCGCGCGCGGCGCTGTCGGCGCTGTCGGCGCTGTCGGCGGTGTGCTGGGCATTGCGCGCGACCTCGCGCACGCTGGCGCTCATCTCCTCGATGGCGGTGGCCACCAGATCGGTCTGCGACTGCTGGTTGAGGATGGCCGCGCGCAGCTCGGTGATGGTCTCGACCGCGGCCTCGGCCTGACGCGAGAGCTTGGCCGCGGTATCGGAGATGCGCACCGCCGACGAGCGGCTCTCGGTGCGCAGCATGCGCATCGCCAGGGTGATGGCGCCGTACTCGGTGTTGCTGCCGGTATAGAGATACTGTGCGGTGGGGTCGTCGATGACCTGACGTGCCCGTGCGTTGAGTCGCGCCAGCGCACGGGTCTGAATCCATGCGACCAGGGTGCCGGCCGCCAGCAGCAGCGCGATGAGGGCGAGCCCCGGGGTCGGCGGCAGGTCGGTCAGCGGCAGGGTGGCGAGGGCGAGCAGCGCGGCGAGCACCAGCCAGCCGGTCAGTCGCCAGAACGCCGAGAGCCGTGGCAGGCGCAACGCCAGCGGCAGGCGTCCGGCACGGATCCCGGCATAGAGCCGCTCGGCCTTGTCGACCAGATCGCGCGCCGGGCGCAGGCGCACCGACTGGTACTCGAATACCTTGCCGTCGCGCATGATCGGGTTGACGAAGGCGTCGACCCAGTAGTGATCGCCGTTCTTGCAGCGATTCTTGACCAGGCCCATCCAGGGGCGACCCGACTTGATGGTCTGCCACAGCTGGGCGAAGGCCGCCGGTGGCATGTCGGGATGACGCACCACGTTGTGGTTGACGCCGACCAGTTCGTCGCGATCGAAGCCGCTGATCTCGACGAAGGTCTCGTTGACATCGGTGACGATGCCCTTGAGATCGGTGGTCGACATGATGTTGTCGGTCTCGGCGAAGGAGCGCTCCTGGCCGGTGACGGGGAGATTGGTCTTCATCTTGGAGTCCTCAGCGCCGATGTTCCCAGAATTGCCGTGCCAGGGTGCGTAGCTCGCTGGAGAGCTCGACGACCTGGCTGGAGGCCTGTCCGATGGCATGGCTGCCGGCGGCGGTCTGGTCGGCGCCTTGACGGATATCGGCGATGCTGCGGCTGATCTCTTCGCTGACCGCGCTCTGCTCCTCGACGGCGGTGGCGATCTGGGTGCTCATGTCGGTGATCGACTGGATACCGCTGGCGATGCGCTGGAGTGCCTCGCCGGCCTCGCGTGCCTGGGCGACGCTCTGCTCGGCCTGGGTGCGGCTGTTGCCCATGACCTCGACCGAGGAGCGGGTGCCGGCCTGCAGCTTCTCGATCATCGTCTGGATCTCGGTGGTCGACTGCTGGGTGCGGTTGGCGAGGTTGCGCACCTCGTCGGCGACCACCGCAAAGCCGCGCCCGGCCTCACCGGCGCGCGCCGCCTCGATCGCGGCGTTGAGCGCGAGCAGGTTGGTCTGCTCGGCGATGCCGCGGATGACGTCGAGCACGGCGCTGATCTCGCCGCTGTGTTGCTCGAGGGTGTGGATCACCGCGGCGGCCTGCTCGATCTCCTCGGCGAGCCGGCCGATCGAATCGCCGGTGGCGCCCACCACCTCGCCGCCGTTGGTGGCATTGGCATCGGCCTCGTGGGCGGTGTCGGCGGTCTGTTGGGCGCTTTGCGCGACCTCGCGCACGCTGGCGCTCATCTCCTCGATGGCGGTGGCCACCTGATCGGTCTCCGACTGCTGCTGGAGGATGGTGCCGCGCGCCGACTCCACCGCCTCGACCATGTGCTCGGCCTGTCGCAGCAGTCGTGTCGCCGAATCGTCGACTCGACCCACCGCCGCGCCGCTCTCGGCCTCGAGCATGCGCAGGGCGAACTCGACCGCGCCGAACTCGTCGCGACGCTGGGTATAGGCGTACTGGCTGATGGGGTTGTCGGCGACCATGCGCGCCTGGGCGGCGATGGTGGCGAGCGGGCGGGTCTCGAGCCAGGCCAGGGCGATCGCCGTCAGGGTGAACACCAGCACCGGCGGTGCGGCCTGGAGCGTGCCGAGTCCGAGCAACGGGGCGGCGGCGAGTGCGCCGGCACCGAGCAGCGCGATGGTGCCGAGCAGGCGCCAGCGCGCCCGGGTCATGCCCAGGCGCCAGCGCCAGGGATGCCGGTCGCGCATCAGCTCGGCGTAGAAACGCTCGGCCTGCTCGACCCTGGCGCGGCTCGGCTTGGTGCGCACCGATTGGTATTCGGTGACGGTGCCGTCGTGGGTGATCGGGGTGACATAGGCGCTCACCCAGTAATGGTCGCCGTTCTTGCAACGGTTCTTGATCAGGCCCATCCAGGGACGCCCGGACTTCAGCGTCTTCCACAGGTCGGCAAAGGCCGCCGGCGGCATGTCGGGATGGCGCACCATGTTGTGGTTACGCCCGATCAGCTCGTCCTCGGTGAAGCCGGAGATGTCGACGAAGCGGTCGTTGACGTAGGTGATGGCGCCCTTCAGATCGGTGGTCGACAGGATGTTGGTGTCGTCCGGGAAGGACACCTCCTGTTGCGTCACTGGATAGTTCTTTTTCATGCGGGGAAATCCCTGGGGGTACAGCCCTCGGTTAGCGTAGGGTCGGGACCGCTGATGCCTTGGCCAGTCGCAGTACCGAGTCGATCTCGGTACACATTGTGTTTCTGGCAGGCGATCTCGACCTGACAGGCGGGGCGGTTTGCCCCCCACCTGCCGGTTTGCGATCACGTTCACATCGATCCCGTGCTGTGGCGCCGTCCTGGCCCCCGGGCATGAGGGACGCGCGTGCCCGAATCGGCATCGTCCAATGATGACACGACTCGTCGAGCGATGCGCGCTCTGCTCGGCTCGCTCATCGGGGCGCTGTCTGAGCGGCTCAGGCGAACTGGGGCAGGCCGCCCGAGCGAGTCAGGATGACGGTGATCAGGGCAGCGAGCAGCAGCGCCCAGAGCGCCAGATAGAGCCGCATCGACTGACGTGCGCGGTTGCGCTCGGTCCAGGTGCGCGGGCGCACGCCCTTGAACAGGAAGACCAGCTTGGCGGCGAGCAGGACGCAGACGATGTTGACGGCGAGCAGCAGCAGGGCGCCGAGCGCGAGGTCCCAGCGGGCGCTGCCGAGGGCGAGCCCGATGGTTGCCGTCGGGGGCAGCAGGGCGACGGCGACCATCACCCCGACCAGGGTCGAGGACAGCCCGGAGGTGAGCGAGAGCACCGCCGCGGCGCCCGAGGCGAGCGCCAGCACGACCCCGGCGAGTCCGACGTCGGTGCGCGCGGCCAGCTCGTTGAGCGAGAAGTCGATCTCCCAGATCAGGCCGATGGCGACGGCGAGCAGCAGCGACAGGCCGAGTCCGGCGGCATTGGTGCGCAGTGCCTGCCACACCAGGGCGCGATCGCCGAGCGAGGTGGCGAAGGCCAGGGCGATGTTGGGGCCGAGCAGCGGGGCGATGACCATCGCACCGATCACCACCGCGACATTGTTCTCGAGGAGACCGATGGCGGCGACCAGGGTCGAGAGCGTGGTCAGCACCAGGTGGTTGGTGTCGAGCCGCGCGCCCTTGACGATCTCGCTGTAGAGCTCCTCGCGCGTGGCGGCGATCGCCCGCGCCCGGCGCAGCTCCTCGTCCTGGCGCCTTGGGGTATCGCGGGTGAGCACGGTGTCGACCGGCTGGATGACGATGCGGGCGTCGGCATCGGCCTTGAAGAGGTCCTGCAGCGAGTCGGTCAGCGCCTGGCGCGACTGGTCGTCGACCAGCATGCGCACGGCGCGCCGGCCATCCTCGCCGGCCTCGCCGCACCAGGCGTCCTCGGCGCCATAGAAACCGGCCATGCCGAGCAGCGTCTTGGTGTGTCTGGCGTCGGCGATGACCTCGACGATGCGCATGGCGGTGTTCTCTCCTCTCAGGGCCCGAGCAGGATGCCGAGCGCCAGCAACAGCAACAGGGCGAAGACGCCGATGGCATTGAACACCAGGTCGACCCGGCGGGTGTGGGTGCGGTAGCGGGCGATCAGCGGCGCCAGTCCGGGGTCAGACTCCACGGCGGGATCGAACATGATCCGGCGGTGGGGCAGGGCGATGGCCTCGATCGCGGCGCAGGCGGTGACCGGATCGACACGATAGAGTCCGGCGTCGATGTCGACCAGACGGCGTCGCAACCGCTGGTGTGCGTGCATGCGAGCGGTGTCGACGTCCTCGAAGCGGATTGCGCAGCGCAGCTGCGGGGTGACCGGCGGCGGTTGATCGCACGCCTGCAGGCGCACCAGTCCGGGGTGGTCCGGATGGGTCTCGACGGTCAGGTGTCCGCTGTGCATCATGAAGTGGTCAGGCTTGGACGCTGACCCTGTCGATCTCCCAGTTGCACTGTTCGATCAGGGTCTCGAGCGAGCGCGGGATGTGCAGCGCCCCATCGGGCTCGTAGCGCCGGCCCTCGCTCCAGTGGCGGGCGGCCGACTCGGCGATGTCCGGTAGTCCCTGGCGCTGTAGCTCCCACAATGCCTGTGTCTGTTTGGTGTGCATGGGCTCCCCTGGGTGGATCGCAAGATCCGTGCTTGAATGTGGCTTTTTAGAGACGTGGTATCCGTTGGCCGGATCTTATCCTTTTTTCTTCGAGTTTAGTCGAAGATTCGGGGCTAGAAGCCCGGCCAACAAGGCTTGGAACGCATTGTTGCGGTTTTTTCCCAGTGCAGTCAAAAAGATGCTGGGTCTTGTGCCGACGGGTGTGGCGGTGACGACGCGTCTGGTCGTGGGGTGGAGTCAGGCGGCGGCCCCGAGGCTGTGGACGCTATCGGGGAGCTGGTCGCGCACGACCTCGGCGAAGCGTTCGAGGACCTGCCGTCGCGGGAAGCTGCGCCGGTAGACCAGCGAGATGCGCCGATAGGCATCGGGCAGGTGCAGCTGGCGCGAGACGATACCGTGGTCGCGCATCCAGGTCTCGCGCACCGCCAGGGCCGGGACCAGGGTACAGCCGAAGCCGGCGCTGACCAGTTGCAGCAGGGTCTCGAGGCTGGAGGCGCGCAGATCGGCCATCTCGCCCTGGCTGGGGCGCTGCGACAGTCGGCAGACCTCCATCACCTGATGGGCCAGGCAGTGACCGTCGGCGAGCAGCAGCAGCTCGCACGACTCCAGGTCCGCGGCGCTGATCTCGGCGCGTTGCTGCAGCGGGTGGCCCGTGGGGTGGGCGAGCCAGAAGGGTTCGTCGAACAACTCGATGGCGGCGAGGTCGGAGTCCTCGACCGGGGTGGCGAGCAGCGCGGCGTCGATCTCGTGGTGGCTGAGACGCGTGAGCAGGGTATCGGTGATCTCCTCGGAGAGCACCAGCTGCAGCTTGGGACAGCGCGCGCGCAGCGGGCGCAGCAGCAAGGGCACCAGATAGGGGCTGACGGTGGGGATGGCGCCGATGCGCAGCGGTCCGGCCAGCGGGTCCTGATGGGCGTGCGCGACCTGCTCGATGGCGGCGGTCTGCTCCAGCGCCAGTCGGGCGTGATGGAGGATCTCCTCGCCGACCGGGGTGATCTCGACCGAGCGGTTGGTGCGCTCGAAGATGACCACGTCGAGCTCGTCCTCGAGCTTCTTGATCTGGCCGCTGAGCGTCGGCTGACTGACGAAGCAACGCTCGGCGGCGCGCCCGAAGTGGCGCGTCTCGGCGACGGCGAGGATATATTTCAGGTCACGTAGATTCACCCGCCCATGATAGCGGAAATCGCGCTCGATTCGGACCCATGATGTGCGCCGCGCGGCGATTCCTGGGGCGGTGGGGGCGGCTTGATTCGATTCGGCGCCTACCCAATCTTCGACAATAACTTACAAAAAACCGGAGAATTCACCGTGAGAATGGACAAGTTGACGGCAAAGTTCCAACTCGCGCTGGCCGATGCCCAGAGCCTGGCGGTCGGTCGCGATCATCAGTTCATCGAGCCGGTCCACCTGCTGATCGCGCTGCTCGATCAGGAGGGGGGCACGGTACGCCACCTGCTCACCCGCGCCGATGTCAACGTCAATCAGCTGCGCTCGGCGCTCGGTGAGCTGCTCGACCGGCTGCCGGTGGTCGAGGGCGCGGGTGGCGAGGTGCACGTCGGCAACGACCTGGGGCGGCTGCTCAACCAGACCGACAAGCTCGCCCAGCAGCGCCAGGACCAGTACGTCTCCTCCGAGCTGTTCGTGCTCGCCGCGCTCGATGACCGCGGCGAGCTGGGCCGGGTGTTGCGCGAGGCCGGTGCTTCGAAGGGGGCACTGGAGCGTGCGATCGAGTCGGTTCGAGGGGGGCAGAAGGTCGACGACCCCAACGCCGAGGAGCAGCGTCAGGCGCTTGAGAAGTACACCATCGATCTGACCGAGCGTGCCGAACAGGGCAAGCTCGATCCGGTGATCGGGCGCGACGACGAGATCCGCCGCACCGTGCAGGTGCTGCAGCGGCGCACCAAGAACAACCCGGTGCTGATCGGCGAGCCCGGCGTCGGCAAGACCGCCATCGTCGAGGGGCTGGCGCAGCGCATCGTCAACGGCGAGGTGCCCGAGGGGCTGAAGTCCAGACGGCTGCTCTCGCTCGACATGGCCGCGCTGATCGCCGGGGCGAAGTTCCGCGGCGAGTTCGAGGAGCGGCTCAAGGCGGTGCTCAACGACATCGCCCGTCAGGAGGGCAATGTCATCCTCTTCATCGACGAGCTGCACACCATGGTCGGTGCGGGCAAGGCCGAGGGCTCGATGGACGCGGGCAACATGCTCAAGCCGGCGCTGGCGCGCGGCGAGCTGCACTGTGTCGGCGCCACCACCCTCGACGAGTACCGCAAGTACGTCGAGAAGGATGCGGCGCTCGAACGGCGCTTCCAGAAGGTGCTGGTCGACGAGCCCAACGTCGAGGACACCATCGCCATCCTGCGCGGGCTCAAGGAGCGCTACGAGGTCCATCACGCCGTCGAGATCACCGACCCGGCGATCGTCGCCGCGGCGACCCTGTCGCACCGCTATATCTCCGATCGTCAGCTCCCCGACAAGGCGATCGACCTGATCGACGAGGCCGCCTCGCACATCCGCATGGAGATCGACTCCATGCCCGAGGAGATGGACCGGCTCGATCGTCGGCTGATCCAGCTCAAGATCGAGCGCGAGGCGCTCAAGAAGGAGTCCGACGAGGCCTCGCGCAAGCGCCTCGCCGACCTCGAGGGCGAGGTGGCGCGGCTCGAGCGCGAGTTCGCCGATCTCGACGAGGTCTGGAAGTCGGAGAAGGCGGCGGTTGCCGGCACCGCGCACATCAAGGAGGCGCTCGACCGTGCCCGGGTGGAGATGGAGACGGCGCGTCGCGCCGGCGACCTGGGACGGATGTCGGAGCTGCAGTACGGGCGCATCCCCGAGCTCGAGAAGCAACTGGCCTCGGCCGCCGCCGGGGCCGAGCAGGGCGACAACCGGCTGCTGCGCAACAAGGTCAGCGACGAGGAGATCGCCGAGATCGTCTCGCGCTGGACCGGTATCCCGGTGTCGCGGATGCTCGAGGGCGAGCGCGACAAGCTGCTGCGCATGGAGCAGGAGATCGGCCGGCGGGTGGTCGGTCAGGACGAGGCGGTCGGCGCGGTCAGCGACGCCATCCGCCGCTCGCGCGCCGGGCTCTCCGACCCGGCCCGCCCGATCGGCTCCTTCCTCTTCCTCGGCCCCACCGGCGTCGGCAAGACCGAGCTGTGCAAGACGCTGGCGAGCTTCCTCTTCGATACCGAGGAGGCGATGGTGCGCATCGACATGTCCGAGTTCATGGAGAAGCACTCGGTGGCGCGGCTGATCGGGGCGCCGCCCGGCTATGTCGGCTATGACGAGGGCGGCTATCTCACCGAGGCGGTGCGCCGCCGCCCCTACAGCCTGATCCTGCTCGACGAGGTGGAGAAGGCCCACCCCGACGTCTTCAACGTGCTGTTGCAGGTGCTCGACGACGGTCGGCTCACCGATGGTCAGGGGCGCACCGTGGACTTCCGCAACACGGTGATCGTGATGACCTCCAACCTCGGCTCCGACGTCATCCAGCAGCACGCCGGCGAGGCGGCCTATGCCGAGATGAAGTCGGCGGTGATGGCGGTGGTGCGCCAGGCCTTCCGTCCCGAGTTCATCAACCGGCTCGACGAGATCGTCGTCTTCCATCCGCTGCAGCAGGCGCAGATCCGCGCCATCGCGCGCATCCAGCTCGACTATCTGCAGCGGCGCCTGGCCGATCGCGAGATGCGTCTCGAGGTCAGCGACGCGGCGCTCGATCTGCTCGGCGAGGCCGGTTTCGATCCGGTCTACGGTGCCCGCCCGCTCAAGCGCGCGATCCGCGCTCAGCTCGAGAATCCGCTGGCCCAGGAGATCCTCGCCGGCAAGTTCGCGCCCGGAGATCTGATCGAGGTCGGGGTGGCAGACGGCGCCCTGCGCTTCGAGCGGGTGCTCGCCGGCGAACTGGTCGACTGACCGACCCCGCCTGCTGGCGCCACCGCCCCGTCCAGGTCGGACGGCGGCGGTGGCGAGCGGCTGGTTTCGCCATTCCCGTTGTTTCCCTGAGACAATAGCCTCGGGGTCTCGGTATGCTGTATGGTCGCGCATCACCGCGCCGCATCCGGCGGCGCGGTGATGGCACCGAGCAGTGCGCGAGGCCCGCGGGGGCATTTGCCCCGGCCGATGGTGTGCGCGTTGCATGACCCGCCCGGTGGCGATCGCCGCGCGCAATGGAACGGAACTGATGGTCAGGATATGCGACCGGGCCTAACCTTGGACATCCGCCTTGACACCTCTCGCATCCCGTCGCGCCCCTCGCCTGCGTCCCAGCGCCAAGTCCCTGATCTGTTCGCTGCTGTTGATCTGGATGGCCTCGGTCGATGCCCAGGTGTTGATCGCGCACGCGGCGGTGGAGGTGGATCACCTGACCCAGAACGAGGCGCGGCGCTATCTGATGATGCGCGTACCGCGCTGGCCGGACGGGCACGCGGTACGGGTGTTCGTGCTACCCGACGAGCATGTCCTGCACCGTCGCTTCGTCACCGGCGTGCTCGGGCTCTATCCCTACCAGTTGCGACGGGTCTGGGATCGTTTGCTGTTCTCGGGCACCGGTCAGGTGCCGATCACCGTGACCTCGCCACATGAGCTGGTCCGCAGCGTTGCTTCCACTCCGGGGGCGCTCGGCTATGCCGACGCTCCGCCTCCGGGCTTCGAGGTACGTATCATCGAGGTGCGCTAGGGTGCGGGCGGCATGGATGAGTGGCATGGTGTTGGCGCTGTACTGGCTGCCGAGCTTCGCCTGGGCGACCGAACCGGCGCTGCAACTGCACGGGTTCGCCAGCCAAGCTCTGGTCTGGACCTCCGATAATCGCTTCTTCGGCGACAGTCCCGACGGCTCGCTCGATTTCACCGAACTCGGTCTCAACGGCTCCTGGCGCGCCGACCCGCGCCTGCTGCTCGCCACCCAGGTGTTGGTGCGGCGCGCCGGGGAGATGAGCGACGCCACGCCCTGGCTCGATTACGCCCTGGCCGACGCCACCCTGGTGAGCGCCCCGACACACCGCATCGGGCTGCGCATGGGGCGGATCAAGAACCCGATCGGTCTCTACAACGAGACCCGTGACGTTCCCTTCACCCGTCCCGGGATCTTCCTGCCCCAGGTGGTCTATTTCGATCGGGTGCGCAACATGATGCTCGCCTCCGACGGGCTGATGTTCTACGGCGAGCGCTATACCGATCTCGGCACCTTCTCGGCCACCCTGGGGGCTGGACTGCCGCTGCTTGACGCCAACGTCGAGTGGAACTATCTGCTCGACGACCATGATGGCGAGCTCGAACCCGAGCATCCGGTGCCACTGCTCAGCCTGTGGTATGCCGATCCCGCCGAGCGGTTGCGCCTGGGACTCAGTGGCGCGGCCATGCACAGTCGCTTCGATCCCGGCTCCGAGGCTGCGATCGGCGCCGGCAACCTGGATATCCGCTACTGGCTGGTATCGGCACAGTACAATGCGGCGAACTGGACCCTGGCGGGCGAATACGCCCATATCCTGATCGATTGGCGTCATTTTCGGCCCGAGGCCGATCGTCATCACGCCATCCAGACCGGATGGTACCTGCAGGCGGCCTATCGGCTCTCGCCGGCGATCGAGCTGATGCTGCGCTATGAGGAGGGGGATGCAGATCGTCGTCTGGGGGACCTGCACCTTCACTGTCCCGCCTCGGATCACTCCCGGATCTGGGTCGTCGGGACGCGCTGGGATCTGGGGAGGCGGTTGATGCTGCGTCTGGAGTATCAGCGTCATCACGGCGGTTTCACCCTCTCGTACCGTGAGAACCCCCCAGGCGACGGGGTGGTCGAGGACTGGGACCTGTTTGCCGCCCAGATCTCACTGAGGTTCTGAGGTGTCCATGAACACCGCCCCCGTTACGCCCACCTCGCCGCCGATCCTCAGCCTGCGCTGGAAGGCGCTGGTCGCGCTCAGCCTGTTGCTGCTGGTGGTCAACCTCTCGCTGGTGCTGCTCGCCAATGCGCGGGCCCAGGCGCAGTTCGCCCTGCACCAGTCGCAGTTGCGCGAGCAGCAGGTGCGCCAGCTCCATGCGATCCTCAAGACGCGCGAGCACGAGCTCTCCAAGCTCGCCACCCTGGTGCCGGGGTTCGGCGTCGATGTCAGCGGCGCGGGGCGCGCGGCCCAGCTCGCCGCCGCGCTCGCCAGCAACGGGGTGTTGCTGGAGATCGAGTGGGGCATCGGCTCGGCGTACTGGATCGATGCCGAGGGGCGTCTGTCGGTGAGCTGGCCGGAGGGCGTCGAGCCACCGCCACCGGTGCTGCTCCATGCACTGGCGGATGACCCGGAGCGCTCGCTGTGCAAGCTCGTCTGTCGCGGCCGCGACGGGTGTGCGCACTATCTCGCCACGCCGCTGCTGTGGCAGGGTCGGTATGCCGGCAGCCTGGTGCTGGGACGCTCGCTCGCCGATGTACTGCTCGACTTCAATGCCCTCACCGGGGCGGAGGTCGCCGTCGCCAGTGCCGCCGGCGAGGCCGCCTTCCCGGTGCTCACGCACCCCGAGTACTCGCGTCCACTGCTCCGGGCGGCGGGCCCCGCACTGTTCGCACTTGCCCCCGACGAGACCCTGGAGCTGCGCCACGAGGGCCGCGAGTTCGTGCTCTATCGGGTGGCGGCGCTGGCCCCCGGGGTCGATGCCTATGTGATCAACGAGGTCACCGAGCAACGCGCCGGCATCCGCGCGAGCACCCGCGATGGCCTGTTGCTCGGGCTGCTCGGGCTGCTGCTCTCCGAGGGCTTGTTGCTGCTGATCATGAAGCCTCCGCTGCGTCGGCTGCGAGCGTTGGCGCTGGCCTTGCCTCTGCTCGCCGAGCAGCGTTATGCGGCGTTGCGCGAACGGCTCGCGCGTCCGCCTCGGGGCTGGTTGCAGCGTGATGAGATCAGCCTGATGTTCGAGACCGTGTGGCAACTCAGCGAACGGATGGAGCGGTTGCAGCGCGCCCGTGATCAGGCCGAGGCGCAGCTGATCTGGCTCGCCGAGCACGACCCGCTGACCCAGCTCGCCAACCGTCGTCGCTTCAGCGAGTCGTTCGCCCAGGTGGTCGACCAGGCCTGTCGCTTCGGACACGGCGGCGCGCTGCTGTTTCTCGACCTCGACGACTTCAAGGAGGTCAACGACCTCAGTGGTCACCAGGTCGGCGATCAGTTGCTGCAGGGGGTGGCCGATCGGCTGCGCGGGCTGGCCGAGCGCGGTGACCTGCTGGCGCGTCTCGGTGGCGACGAGTTCGCCTTGGTGTTGCCCGAGTCCGAACCCGAGCAGGCGCGCCGGTGCGCCGAGCGTCTGCAGCAGGCGATCGCACAGGTCTGTATCGAGTCGCGCGGCCGGTTGCACCGGGTCTCGGCGAGCATCGGTATCGTGCTCTTTCCCGCTCAGGGCGAGTCCACCGAAGAGCTGCTCGCGAGCGCCGATCTCGCCATGTACCGGGCCAAGCGGCAGGGACCCGGACGCTGTCATCTGTTCTCGCTCGAGGATGCCGAGCGCGAGCAGCTCGATGCCCGGATCCTGTGGCGCGAGCGTATCGCCGGCGCGCTGCGCGAGGATCGCTTCGAGCTCCATGTCCAGCCGGTGGTCGAGGTCGCCAGCGGCGAGACCTGTCACGTCGAGGGGCTGCTGCGGATGCGTGATCACGACGGCTCGCTGATCTATCCCGATCGCTTCATCCCGGTCGCCGAGCACAATGGACAGATCCAGCTGATCGACCACTGGGTCGTCGAGCATGCGCTGTGCTTGCTGGTCGCGCATCCGGGCTTGCGCCTGGCGGTCAACCTGTCGGCCAATGCGATGGTCGATACCGGGTTGCTGGATCTGCTCGAGCGACGACTCGCGACGCTCGAACTCGACCCCGGACGGTTGATCTTCGAGGTCACCGAGACGGCGGCGATCGAGTGCCTGTCGAGCGCGACCCGGCTGATGCACCGTATCCAGGCACTCGGTTGTCGCTTCGCCCTCGACGACTTCGGCACCGGCTATGCGTCCTACGCCTATCTGCGCCAGCTCCCGGTCGACGAGGTCAAGATCGACGGCGCCTTCGTGCGCGAACTGAAGAGCAGCCGCGAGGACCGGATCTTCGTCGCCGCCATCACCGACATGGCGCACGCCATGGGCAAGCGGGTGGTGGCCGAGTTCGTCGAGGACGCCGAGACGCTCGCGCTGCTGCGCGAGATCGGCGTCGACCGCGCCCAGGGCTATTACTTCGCCCGCCCCGCGCCGCTGCGGCTCGATGGGGAGTGAGCGACCAGCGACCAGCGACCAGCGACCAGCGACCAGCGACCAGCGACCAGCGGGATTGAACCGCAAAGCCGCGAAGGGCGCAAAGGGGCTTGAGTTGCAAGCGACCAGCCTCCAGCCGCCAGTGGGTGTGTGCCCTCGACGACAGCACGGCTTGCCCGCATCCGTGGCGCACGTTCTTGGCGCCAGTGTTTGTGGGTAGCCAGCCACTGGCGGCTGGAGGCTGATCGCTGGAGGCTCTTCTTCCCTTTGCGGCTTCGCGGTTCAATCCCCCGGCTGGCGGCTGGCGGCTGGCGGCTGGCGGCTGGCGGCTGGCGGCTGGCGGCTCAGATCACCAATGCCACCACCGCCCCGGTCATCAGCGTGGCCAGGGTGCCGGAGACGATGGTGCGCGGGCCGAGGGCGACGATCTCGGCGCGTCGTTCCGGGGCCAGGGTGCCGAGCGCGCCGATCATGATGCCGAGGCTGCCGAGGTTGGCGAAGCCGCACAGCGCATAGGTCATGATCAGCCGGCTGCGTGGGCTGAGCGTCTCGGGCGGCAGCGCCGCCAGATCGAGATAGGCCACCAGCTCGTTGAGGACCGTCTTGACCCCGAGCAGGGCGCCGGCGGCGGGGGCCTCGGACCAGGGGATGCCGATCAGCCAGGCCGCCGGGGCCATCAGCCAGCCGAGCACGCGCTGGGCGCTCAGCGGCGCGCCGGCGATCTCTGGCAACAGCCCGAGGGCCTGGTTGACCAGGCTCACCAGGGCGACCATCACCACCAGCATGGCGATGATATTGAGCCACAGCGGGATCGCCTGCAGGGTGCCGCGGGTGATGGCGTCCATCGCCCCGTGCGCCTCGCTGAGCAACGGGGCACGGGTCTCGGCGGTCTCGCGCGCCGTCTCCGGGATCATCACCCCGGCGATCACCAGCGCCGCCGGGGCGCTGATCAGCGAGGCGGTGAGGATGTGACCCATGGCCTCGGGGATCGCCGTGGCGAGGAAGCCCGCGTAGAGCACCATCACCGTGCCGGCGATGGTGGCCATACCGCAGGTCATCAGCGCGAACAGCGCCGATCGCGACATCTCGCGCAGATAGGGGCGGATCAGCAGCGGCGCCTCGGTCATGCCGACGAAGACGTTGGCCGCCGCGCCGAGTCCCAGCGCGCCGCCGCTGCCGAGGGTGCGCTCGAGCACCCAGGCGAAGCCGCGTACCAGCAACGGCAGCACCCGCCAGTGGAAGAGCAGCGCCGAGAGCGCGCTGATCACCAGGATCAGCGGCAGAGCGCGGAAGGCGAGGACGAAGCCGTTCTCCGGGTACTGGGTGGTGAAGGGTGCGGCGCCACCGCCGAGATAGCCGAACACCAGCGCGGTGCCGGCCTCGGTGGCGCGCTCGAGCGCGAGCACCAGGTCGTTGAGGGCGAGAAAGCCCTGCTGGACCGGGGCGAGCTTGAGGAGCGCCAGGGCGAGCAGCAGCTGCAGGCCCAGCCCCACGAGCACCAGGCGCGGGCGGACTGCGCGACGCGACTCGCTGACCGACCAGGCCAGCGCAAGGATGACGACGAGCCCGAGCAGCGGCTGGAGACTGGTCAGCATGGCAGGTCCCGGCTCAGTGCTGGGTCGGCGGCGAGCTGTGGTGGCTGTCCTCGGCGAGCAGCTGGCGGGCGTCGACCGGATCGAAGCGATAGGTGCGGTTGCAGAACTCGCAGGTCACCTCGAGCCCGTCGCGCTCGGCGAGGATCGACTCGATCTCCTCGGCGCCGAGCAGCTTGACGGTCTGCTCGATGCGCGCGCGCGAGCAGCCGCAGCGAAAAGCGATCGGGTCGGGCTCGAAGAGTCGCACCGGCTCCTCGTTGAACAGCCGGTAGAGGAGTTGCTCGGCGGGCAGCGCGAGCAGCTCCTCGCGGGTCAGGGTGTCGGCGAGCATGCCCACCCGCGACCAGTCCTCGGCAGCGCGGTCTGCGCCGGGCAGGCGCTGCAGCAGCATGCCTGCGGCGCGCTCGCCGTCGGCATCGAGCCAGAGTCGGGTCGGCAGCTGCTCGGAGCCGCTGAAGAAGTGCTCCATGGCATCGGCCAGGCGCTCGCCCTGGAGCGCGACGATGCCTTGATAGGGCTCGCCGGTGCGCGGTTCGATGGTGAGCACCAGGCGGGCGGTGCCGAACAGCTCGGCGAGCGGGGCCTCGGGGTCGAGCTCGCCATCCCAGCGCGCCAGCCCGCGCACCGTGCGTGCGCTGGTGGCCTGGGCGACCAGGGTGCGCAGCGGGCCGTCGCCCTGGGCCTGGAGGATCAGCGCGCCGTCGAACTTGAGGGTGGCGGCGAGCAGCGAGACCGCCGCCAGCGCCTCGCCGAGCAGGCCGCGTACCGGCTCGGGGTAGTCGTGGGCATCGAGTACCGCGCGCCAGCTGGCGTCGAGATGCACCAGATTGCCGCGGATGTCGGTCTGTTCGAAGAGAAAACGGTGGAGGCTGTCGGTATCACTCATCGATAGGTCCTGGTCGCCGGGCGGATTCGCCCGGCGCTGGTCGTGGGGTGGGTCCCGGCTGGCACCGGGCACCCGGGATTCAATCCGGTGGTGTGTCGAGCTCGGCGAGGAAACTGTCCACGGCGGTCTCGAGCGCGAGTGTCCCGGCGAGCACCTCGGTCTCGAAACGCTCGCGCCATTGCGGCATCAGCAGCTGGGCGCGGTGCCACTCCTCGTAGAGGATGTGCGCGAGCGGTCCGCCCTGTTCGATGAAGCCGGAGTCGAGAAAGGTCCGGCGGGCGCGCTCGCGATCGTAGTCGAAGCGCACGATCTCCCACTGCCAGCGCCCCTGATGGAATTCGAGCAGGGCGTAGCTGCCGCGCGGGTCGCCGTCGAAGGGCGAGCCGACCGAGCCGACGTTGAGGATCGGCAACCCGTCGAGCACCCGGGTGAGCGGGCGGTGGGTGTGGGCGGTGACGAACAGCGCCACGCCCTCGGGCAGGGCGCCGTCGCGTAGCGTCTCGTCGGGGAGCGCGGCGGTGACGCCGTGGCGGTTGCCGCGCATGGTGCCGTGGGTGACGTGCACCCAGCTCGTCTCGCTGCCGGCATGGAAGCACAGATGGTCCGGCCACTGGTTGAGCGTCTCCAGCGCCGGGGCGATCTGGTGCAGCGTCCAGTCGGCGAACGCGCGCATGCGCGCGTCGAGCGCGTCGCGCGGGGCCTCGCGCTGGCAGCGCAGCATCCAGGTCTCGTGGTTGCCGCGCACCGGCAGCCAGCCGTGCTCACGGCGCAGACGCTCGAACAGTTGCAGGCATTCGAGGCTGCTGGGGCCGCGATTGACCAGGTCGCCATCCATGATCACCAGGTCCGGCGACCAGTCGAGGATGCGGGCGACGGCGACCTCCATGGCCGGGAGGTTGGCCTGGACGTCGGAAAAGATCGCGACCTTCATCGGGCTGTCGAGTGCGGCTGTCGTGCGGTGCGCCAACCATACCGGTAAGCGCCGCGCGCGGCCAGTGCCAAACCGCTCACTCGGGGGCGCCGAGCCGATGCTCGACCGAGGCGATCTTGCCCTCGAGCCGACCCTCGGCGCGCTTGCGCATATCGAACTTGGCCACCGCATAGACGCGCTCGCAACCCATCGCGTCGAGGATCGCCTGGGCGCGCTCGATCAGCGCCAGCGCCTCGGGCAGGGTCTCGGTCTCGACCACGGTCCCCATGGGGCCGAGTTGGTGGGGGTAGCCGCTGTCGCGGACCATCGCAACCACGGGGGCGACGAAGCGGCTGACCCCGCTGCCTCCCTGATCGAGCGGGAAGATGGTCAGTTCGAGAAGCACGGACATCGGGGTCTCCAGTGTGGTCTTGGGAATGATCGGGCATGCACGCGATTTGCCGCCCGCGCGCGCGGCGACTTAGACTAGACATCTCCGCCACTGGTCGGGTCGTGACGCGCTGTCGGCATCAGCCTTGCCACCGCTTGCGCGTCGATCTCGATCCGGCGCTCCGCTGCCACTCGGCGTGCCTCGCACGACCATCGGGCCCCGGAGTCCGCAGTGCGCTCCGAACACCCTGTGGGGTCGCCGTCGCTGGCATGGTGGCCCGTTGCTCCGAGAAACGCATGCCCTTAGAAGATACCGTCGGGGATCCCGATCTGGATACCCCCTTGTCGCTCACCCTCTCGCCCGCCATGCTCTTCCATGCCCTGATGGGCTCGGCCAGCGCCGTCCATACCGGCTGGCAGAGTTGTATCGACAATGCCCTGGTGGTCTCCGAGCTGATCGCCACCGATGACCGCGTCGGCAACTATTGTCGTCTGGTCGAGCAGGAGTTCGTCGAGGACGAGCAGCCCGATACCGTTTGGCATGACTGGACGCTCGAGATCCGTATCGATCCGGTGCTGATCACCGGTCACTGGCAGCTCCCGGCCACCGCCCACCCCTCTGAGTGGGAGTGGAACGCCCGCGAGGCCCGCCGCGCCTTCGAGCGCGCCTGTGTCTTGTTCGGGCGCCGTACCCGGCCGGGTGTGGTGATCGATGAACCGGCGCCGGCGGCACCCTCGGTGCCGCGTGCAAGCCGTCACTGACGCCGATCGCGACGTACGGCGTCGCGATCCAAGCCACCGCCGCGAGGAGGTCCGCCGAGATGAAGATCAAGGTCGATGTCGAGATGACCCCGGAGGAGATGCGCAAGCTGTTCGGCCTGCCCGATGTGGAGGCCTTCCAGCGCCAGCTGCTCGACGAGATCGGCGCGCGCATCAGCGAGGGCGCCGAGGGCTACGAGCCGCTCAAGCTGTTCCAGCCCTACATGAACAGTACGCTCGCCTCCTGGGAGATGTTCCACCGCATGATGGGGGGGGTGGCGAGCGCCGAGCGGCGCTCGTCCGGGGCCGACGACTAAGGCGTGCTGATGTCGGAAGAGGGCGTTGATCCTATAATGGCTGGCATGTCGATTGCCCAACCTCCGTCCTGTTACGAGCGGGACCAGCAACGCCCTTGATCGCCCGATGCATCATTGCCGCCGACTCGCCCGCTATCGGGCCCATCCTGTCGTGGGAGTCTGAGGCGTGAACCCTCGCCGCGACCCTCGAGAAGCCATCGCACTGGACCAGGACTTCGCCATCGCGCTGGTCAACCAGCTGGTGGTGCCGGCCTTCGTGCTCGATGCCGATTGCCGGGTGGTGATCTGGAATGCGGCCTGCGAGCGGCTCACCGGGATGCGCGCCGCCGAGGTGATCGGCACTGCCGAGCACTGGCGCGCCTTCTACCGTGCCCCCAAGCCCTGTCTCGCCGACCTGTTGATACAGGGGCGACTCGATGAGCTCAGGGATCGCTACGACCTGGCCGTCGGCGAGGGGCTCGACGCGTCCGGTGCGGCCCATGTCGAGGGCTGGTGCGACATGCCGTTGCTGCACACCGAGCGCTATCTCGGACTCGATGCCGGTCCCATTCGCGACGCCGAGGGGCGGCTGGTCGCGGTGGTCGAGACGCTGCGCGACCTCACCGAGCGCCAGCGTGCGCAGACGGCGTTGCAGCTCAATGCCAGCGTGTTCGAGAACTCGCAGGAAGGGATCGTCATCACCGATACCAGCTCGCGCATCCTCGACGTCAACGCCGCCTTCACCCGCGTGACCGGTTATCCCCGCGAGGAGGTGCTCGGCCGCACCCCGGCGCTGCTCAAGTCGGGGCTGCAGGACGACCAGTTCTATCAGGAGATGTGGCATCGGCTGCGTGAGTTCGGTCAGTGGAGCGGCGAGATCTGGAATCGACGCCGATCGGGCGAGGTCTATCCCGAGATGCTGCGGGTCAACGCGGTGAAGGACGCCGAGGGCACCCTGACCCACTATGTCGGCATGTTCTCCGACATCACCGATCTCAAGGATGCCCAGCGCCGGCTCGAGAGCCTGGCCAACTACGACGCCCTCACCAGCCTGCCCAACCGGGTGCTGCTCAGCGATCGGTTGCATCAGGCGCTGGCCAACGCCAAGCGGCGCGACCGGCTGGTGGCCATCTGTTTCCTCGATCTCGACGACTTCAAGCTGGTCAACGATCATCACGGGCACGACGCCGGGGATCGCTTCCTCGTCGAGATCGCCAAGCGACTGGTGCGCACGGTGCGCGGTGGCGATACCGTCGCCCGACTCGGGGGGGACGAGTTCGTGCTCCTGATCACCGAGCTGCGCAACACCGATGAGCTGGATCTGGTGCTCGAGCGCACCCTCAAGACCATCGATGCGCCCTTCGAGATCGACGGTATCCCGCTCGACGTCTCGGCGAGCATCGGGGTCACCCTCTATCCCTTCGACGACGCCGATCCCGACACCCTGCTGCGCCATGCCGACCAGGCCATGTACCAGGCCAAGCAGCTCGGTCGCAACCGCTACCAGCTCTTCGACATGGAGGCGGCGGCCAACGTCCAGCATCATCATCAGGAACTCGAGCGGATGCGCCGCGCCTTGCAGCACGGCGAGCTGCGCCTGTTCTATCAGCCCAAGGTCAACATGCGCACCGGCAAGGTGATCGGGGTCGAGGCGCTGATCCGCTGGCAGCACCCGGAACGCGGCATCCTCGCCCCGGCCGAGTTCCTGCCGCTGGTCGAGCAGAGTTCGCTGATCGTCGATATCGGCGAGTGGGTGCTGCACGAGGCGCTGGCGCAACTCGCCGAGTGGTCGCAGAAGGGTCACGAGCTCAACGTCAGTGTCAACATCGCCACCCGCCATTTCCAGCACATCGACTTCGTGGCGCGGTTGCAGGCGATCCTGGCCGAATACCCCGGGGTGGCGCCCGAACGGCTCGAGCTCGAGATCCTCGAGAGCGTCGCGCTCGAGGACGTCGAGGCGATGCGCGCGGTGATCGCCGCCTGTCAGGCGATGGGGGTGCGTTTCGCGCTCGATGATTTCGGGACCGGTTATTCCTCGCTCAACTATCTCAAGCAGCTCCCGGCCGAGACCCTCAAGGTCGACCGCTCATTCGTGCGCGACATGCTCGACGACCAGGAGGATCTGGCGATCATCGAGGGCGTGATCGGGCTGGCCAGCGTGTTCGGCAAGGAGGTTATCGCCGAGGGCGTCGAGACCCCGGAACACGGCGTGATGCTGATGCGCATCGGCTGCGATCATGCCCAAGGGTACGCCATCGCCCGACCGATGCCGGCCGACTCGATGCTCGACTGGCTCAAGGGGTTCGAGCCGGATCCGCGCTGGCTGCTGGGGCGCGGCGGACAGGGCGAGCGCTTCGACCTGCCGCTGTTGCTGGCGCAGTACGATCACGTCAAGTGGGTCCGTCAGGTGATCGGTGCGCTCGATGCCGATGTCTCGGCGCTGCCGCTCGAGGATCAGGCCGAGCAGTGTCGTCGACGTTTCGGCGTCTGGCTGGCCGGCGTCGGCCGTGACCGCTATGGCGAGCTGCCCGAGTATGCCGAGATCGAGCGTATCCATGCGCGCATGCACGAGGTCTCCACCGAGATCCTGCGGTTGCGTGTCAATGGTCAGTGGGAGGCGGCGCGGCTGCAGTGCATGGAGCTGATCGGGATGAAGCGCCAGATCCTCGCCAAGCTCGATTGCTTCCAGCGCGCCCTGGTCGACGGCAAGCGCGCCTGAGGGGGACGTCCCGGCGCCCCTGGTCGGGAGCGCCGGGGCGAGAGGTTCAGCCGGCGGCGTCGATGATGCGCGGCCCGGACAGCGGCACGTCGTCGAGCCGGGCCTGGTCCTGATCATCGAGCCTGAGCCGTCCCTGCGCGAACCAGCGCACCACCGTCGGATAGATGATGTGCTCCTGCTTCAGCACCCGTGCCGCGAGGCGCTCGGCATCGTCGTCCGCCTCGACGGCGACGCGCGCCTGCAGCACCACCGGGCCGCCGTCGAGTTCGGCGGTGACGAAGTGGACGCTGGCGCCGTGCTCGCGCTCACCGGCGTCGAGCGCGCGCTGGTGGGTGTGCAGCCCACGATACTTCGGCAGCAGTGAGGGGTGGATGTTGAGCAGCCGCCCGCGGTGTGCGGCGACGAACGCCGGGGTGAGGATGCGCATGAAGCCGGCGAGCACCACCAGTCCGGGATCGTAATCCGCGATCAACCCGGTGAGCGCGGCATCGTAGTCGGCGCGCTCGGCATAGTCGCGATGATCGAGCACTGCGGTGGCGATGCCATGGCGCCGGGCGCGTTCGAGTCCGCCCGCATCGGCGCGGTTGCTGATCACCGCGACGATGCGGATCGGCAGCTCACCGCGCGCCTGGCCGTCGATCAGCGCCTGCAGATTGCTCCCGCCACCGGAGATCAGCACCACCACCGGGAGTGCTTGCTGCGCCTCACCCATCGGTCCGCGTGCCCTCGTAGTGCACCTCCGGCGCGCCTTCGGCCTGCTCGATGCGACCGATGGTCCAGGCCTGTTCGCCGGCGTTGGCGAGCAGCGCCATGGTCTCGTCGTGGTCCTCGGCGGCGACGCAGACGATCATGCCGATGCCGCAGTTGAAGGTGCGCAGCATCTCCTGCTCACTGATCCCGCCGGCCTGCTGCAGCCAGTCGAACACCGCCGGACGCTGCCAGGCGTCGAGATCGATCACCGCGCGGGTGTCCTCGGGCAGCACCCGCGGCAGGTTCTCGGTGAGACCGCCGCCGGTGATGTGCGAGAGCGCGTGCACCCGCAGGGTACGGATCAGCGGCAGGATCGCGGGGATGTAGATGCGCGTCGGCGCCATCAGTCGCTCGGCGAGCGTCGCCTCGTCGAACGGCGCCTGGAGATCGACGCCGCTGACCTCGATGACCTTGCGGATCAGCGAGTAGCCGTTGGAGTGCGGCCCGGAGGAGGCGAGGCCGATGAGCACGTCGCCGGGACGCACCCGCTCGGGGAGGATCAGCTCGGATTTCTCGGCGATGCCGACGCAGAAGCCGGCGAGATCGTAGTCGCCGGCGCCGTACATGCCGGGCATCTCCGCCGTCTCGCCGCCGGTGAGGGCGCAGCCGGCCAGCTCGCAGCCGCGGGCGATGCCGCCGACCACGGTGCTGGCGACCTCGACGTCGAGCTTGGCGGTGGCGTAGTAGTCGAGGAAGAACAGCGGCTCGGCGCCGCTGACCAGGATGTCGTTGGCGCACATCGCCACCAGGTCGATGCCGATGCCGTCATGACGATCGAGCTCGATGGCCAGGCGCAGCTTGGTGCCGACACCGTCGGTACCCGAGACCAGGACCGGCTCGCGGTACTGACCGAGCGGCAGCTCGAAGAGTGCGCCGAAACCGCCGAGACCGGTGACCACGCCGGGACGGCTGGTGCGCGCGGCGAGCGGCTTGATGCGCTCGACGAGTTCGGCCCCGGCGTCGATGTCGACACCGGCGTCACGGTAATTGAGCGAAGGGGAGGGGTTTTGAGTGGGATCCTGCGTCACGCTGGGGCTCCGTTGAGTGTGCCAGGGCGCGATTGTATACCGTCAGCGCCCGGTATAACTTGGAGAGTCTCCGGGGCTCGGGTAGGATGCGAGCCGCCCGGGCGGGGCGGTGTCCTCCGCGGTGTCCCGGAGCGTGGCATGGGGCGCGTTGGGCTGTTCGTGAAAGCCCTTCAAAATCAGTGGTCTGGCGCGACCTTTCGGTGTTTCAGTTGGTTGCGATCAGGGTCAGGACAGACAGGTGAAGCTCAGAGATCTTCCCAATATCATCAGTGTGATGCGGCTGGTGGCGGTGGCGCCGGTCGTCTATCTGCTGCTCATCGGCGAGTTCGGCTGGGCGCTGGCGCTGTTCGCCTTCGCCGGGATCTCCGACGGGCTCGACGGTTTCCTGGCCAAGCATTACGGCTGGCAGACCCGGCTCGGCGGCATCCTCGACCCGCTCGCCGACAAGGCGCTGCTGGTGTGCTGCTTCCTGGTGCTGGGGTCGCTCGGCGCCATTCCGGTGTGGCTGGTGGTCGCGGTGGTGTTCCGCGATCTGCTGATCGTGGTCGGCGCGGTGCTCTACAACTATCGCGTCGAGACCGTAGAGGCGGCGCCCTTGCCGGCGAGCAAGCTCAACACCCTGCTGCAGATCCTGCTGGTGGTGCTGGTGATCATGGATGCCGGTCCCTTCCCGCTGCCCGAGCTGTTGATCCAGTCGTTGGTCTGGGGCTGTCTGGCCACGGTGCTGGTCAGTGGCGCCCAGTATGTCTGGGTGTGGGGGCGCAAGGCTGCGGTGCGTGGCGCGCATCACGACTGACCCGGGCTCAGGGCGCATCGTGCAGGACCCGTCGCACCATCGGGATGGTCGGCTGGCGCTGTTCGCGCAGGCTGGCCGCGTCGATTCGTTCGATCAGCGCGAGCAGTGACTCGGGGTCGCGGGCGTGATAGTGCATGATGTAGCGCACCAGCGCCGGCCCGAGCCGCAGACCGCGCTGCGCGGCCGAGGTGCTGAGCAGTTGCTCGCAGTCGCGATCGGTCAGTGCGAGCAGTCGATAGCAGGGTCCCCATTGCAGACGTGAGCGCAGATCGGCGCGGTCGAGTGTCAGCCGCTCCGGTGGCTGGCGCGCGGCGACGAGCAGTTGCCGGCCACGCTCGCGCAGACGGTTGTAGAGATCGAACAGCGCCTGCTCCCAGTCGCCATCCCTGGTGACGGCATCGATGTCGTCGATGGCGATCAGGTCGAGTTGCTCGAGGTCGTCGAGCAGCGACGGCGTCAGCCCCGGGGTCTTGAGCGGGAGATAGTGCGCCTGGAGGCGATGCGCGCTCGCTTCGAGACAGGCCGCCTGGAGCAGGTGCGTCTTGCCGGTGCCGCTGGCGCCGTGAAGAAACACCAGAGGCTCGCCCGTCGTGCCGCTCAGCGCGGCGATGGCGGCCACCGCCTCGGCGTTGGGGCCGGGCAGGTATTCGGTCAGTGTCGGCTCGCGTGTCAGCGCGACCGGCAGGTGCAGTTGCGGACTCGGCTGGGTCAAGACGAGATCGGTCCCTGGTTGCCGCTCGGCTCGAGGCTGCGCGCGGTCTGCGCCAGCCGCTGTCCGAGTGCCTGACAGAGCCGCTGCTCTTCCTCGCTCACCGCCAGGTCGCTGTCCGGGCCGGCGAGATGCGATGGACCGTAGGGGGTTCCGCCGCTGCGGGTGTGGAGCAGGTCCTCGGCGCTGTAGGGGAGCCCGAGCAGCAGCATGCCGTGGTGCAGCAGTGGCAGCATCATGCTCAGCAGGGTGCTCTCCTGGCCGCCATGCAGGCTGGAGGTGGAGGTGAAGACCCCGGCGGGCTTGCCGGCGAGCGCCCCCGAGAGCCACAGCCCGCTGGTGCCGTCGAGAAAATACTTGAGTGCCGCGGCCATGTTGCCGAAACGCGTGGGTGAGCCGAGCGCGAGTCCGGCACACCCGCGCAGGTCGTCATGGGTGACATAGGGCGGTCCCGAGTCGGGGATCGGTGGTGCGCTCGCCTCGCAGTCGCTGGAGATCGCCGGAACGGTTCGCAGTCGCGCCTCCAGGCCGGCCTGCTCGACCCCGCGCGCGATCTGTCGCGCCATCTCCGCGGTGGCCCCGTGACGGCTGTAGTACAACACCAAGATGAAGGACATCTGTTCGCACTCCTTGTCGTTGTCGGCGATACGGGCGCGCCGCCCGGCGCGCTGCACTTGGTGGAGAATGGTCCCGTGCGGCTGTGTTCGCAACCCGCACGGCATGTCGTCGTATTGGCAGAACGGGGGAGCGAGATGAACGGGATGCGGGTGTCTGGCGGGGCGCGGCGGTGTTGTCGCTGTCTGGTTGCGGGGCGGGTGCAGGGGGTGTGGTTTCGTGGTGCGACCCGCGAGCAGGCTGATCGCCTGGGGGTGAGCGGCTATGCGCGCAATCTGCCCGATGGTCGGGTCGAAGTGGTGTGCTGTGGTGAGGCGGGCGCGGTGGAGCGGTTGCGTGACTGGCTGCACCAGGGGCCGCCTGCGGCACGTGTCGAGACGGTCGTTTGCGAGCCGCTCGAGGAAGGCGGCTATCACGGCTTCGTGATCGGCTGAGGTCAGTAGCCGCTGGCCTCGAGATCGGGGTGTTCGGGGTAATCGTTGAGCCTGACCACGCGGGTCTCGATGTGACCGTTGCCATGCAGCAGGAGCTCGCGGTAGCCCGGCGGTCGTGTGTCGAGGGCAAATCCGCGACTCTGCTTGAGGAACTGGACGCTGGTGGCCGGGGCGGCGAGCAGTTCGAGCCGTCCGATGTGCTGGGCAAAGGCCTGATGGACGTGCCCGAAGAGGATCGCGCGCACCTGGGGGTGGTCGGTGCAGAGTGTGACCAGGGCCTCGCCGTTGTCGACCCCGAGGCTGTCGATCCAGGCGCTGCCGACGGCGACCGGGTGATGATGAAGACAGACCAGGGTCGGCGCTTGGTTGGTCTCCAGCCAGGCGCCGAGCGCGCTGAGCTGGGCCGGTTCGACGTGTCCGCGGACCTCACCGGGCAGGCTCGAGTCGAGCAGCGCCAGACGCCAGTTGCCGAGCGCGACGATGCTGCCCGAGGGTGGTGCGAAATGGCCGAGGATCTCGTGCGCCAGTGGCCAGTGATCGTGGTTGCCGGCGACGCAGTAACAGGGCAATCGGGTCTGCTCGAGCCGGTCTCGCAACAGTCGATAGCCGCCGGCGGCCTCGTCGTGCGCCAGGTCGCCGGTGATCAGCAGGGCGTCGGCCGGGGCGCTGGCCAGCGCGCGCTCGAGCACCGCCTCGAAGCTGTGGCGGGTGCGCATGCCGAGCAGTCTGCCCTCTGCCTGATCATAGAGGTGAGGGTCTGAGAGGTGCAGGAGCCGAAGCGGCTGTGCGGGGACCTGGGGCGATGGCTGCATGAGCGGGTGTCCGGTACGGCGAGGGGCCAAGATAGGAGGTGGCTGGGGGCGGCGCGCCAGCGGGTCGGGAGCAGGTGGGGCAGTGTGGCTCGCCGGCTGGTGGTGTGTCGCTGGATGTCGCGGGACGCTGGCCGATCCTTCGTGTGTCCGAGTATGGCAGTCTTAGCAGTGTGCTCACTGGCTCGCAAGCATGAGGCTGAAGAGCTGCGAGCTGGCGCTCAGCATCGGGATCGGGTGATTTATCATTTTTGCCGATCTTTTTTATCGAAATAATCGATTTTAACTTTCCATTGCCCATCCTCCAATCTGAGTTGCACCGCAGCAGAATCGCTACAGCGTCGTGGAGATCAGATGCAACTCAAGGGCAGCAAGACCGAGCAGAGCCTGATCCAGGCCTTCATCGCCGAGTCCCAGGCCAATCGTCGCTATCTGTACTTTGCCGCCAAGGCCGATATCGAGGGCTATGGCGAGATCGCCATGCTGTTTCGCTCGGCCGCGGAAGGCGAAACCGGTCATGCGCTCGGCCATCTGGAGTATCTCGAGCCGGTCGGCGATCCGGTCACCGGATTACCGATCGGGACGACCACCGACAACCTCCGCGCCTCCATCGCCGGGGAACAGGTCGAGTCCACCGAGATGTATCCACGGATGGCGCGGCTGGCGCGTGACGAGGGCTTTGACGAGATCGCCGACTGGTTCGAGACCCTGGCCCAGGCCGAGCGTACCCACATCAACCGCTTTCGTCAGGTGCTCGCCCACCTCGAGCCCTGAGCGGGTGCCGGGTTCGGCAGTGGGTCGTCTCTGTGGTTACAATCCTTCCGGCATCGCAGGCAATCGAGCGGTGCGTGAAGGAGTCTCAACGATGCACCCACACCATTCCACGGGGCGCCGCCGATCTGCGTTGTCGTTGCTGCTGATGGCAGCGCTGCTTGCCGGTTGCGCCAGTCAGCCGAGTATCGACACCAACAAGGAACTCCCCGTTGGCTGTCTCGCCAAGCCCGATCCCGGTCCCTGTCGCGCGGCCCAGACGCGCTTCTTCTACGACTATCGCGACAATCGCTGCAAGCCCTTCCGCTATGGTGGCTGCGACGGTCGGGTCCCGTTCGAGACCCTGGCCGAGTGTCGCTCCTTCTGTGAACCCTGACGCCGCGCGTGCGACCTGGGCTCGCCGCTAGATCCCGCCGATGCGCAGTCGTTGTCCGGGATGGATCTCGTTGTCGTCCGGCGCGAGCTGGTTGAGTGCGCGGAGCTGAGAGACGGTGAGACCGTTTTCCAGTGCTACGCGGTAGAGGGTCTCGTTCGGCTGCACGACGTGATAGCGCGTCTGGGGTTTCGGCTCGGCGCGCTGCGTGCTGGCCACCCGGGGGGGCGTCGGCGGGGTGCGCGAGACCACCACCGGGATCGCCGGCGGGTGGCTGGCGATGCGCTTCAGGCTGCCCGCGGGCAGCCACACGGTGGTGCCGGCCGGGATCGGGCGGCTGCCCGAGACCAGTCGCTTGCGCCAGTGCAGGTTGAGTGAGGCGAGCTGGCTCGGCGAGACCGTGTAATGGCTGGCCAAGCGGGTCAGCGGCAGGCTGTGACGCAGCACCAGGCGGTCGTGACGCCAGGGCTGTTCGTAGGCCAGGCCCTCGGGGAAGTAGCGCCTGGCATGCATGGCGACCTCGCGCGCGGCGACGAACTCGGCGTAGAAGTTACGCGAGGCAAAGCCGAAGTAGCGACCGTCGTACTCCTCGACGATCCGACCGATGTCATCGCCATATCTGGCCTTGGCCTTGGCCATGCCGCCCTGGCCGTGGTTGTAGGAGGTGATCGCCAGCGGCCAACTGCCGAGCTTGCGCTGGGCCTGGGCGAGATAGCGCGCGGCGCCGTCGGCGGCGAGGATGGGGTCGAAGCGCTCGTCGACGTGACGGTCGACGGTCATGAACAAGCGTCCGGTGGCGGGCATGAACTGCCACACCCCGCCGGCGCCGACGCTCGAGCGGGCGTGGGTCTGAAAGGAGGACTCGACGTGCGGCAGATAGGCCAGGTCCTCGGGCACGCCGTGGGCCTGCATGATCTCGCGGAAGATCTGGTCGTAGCGCCCGCTGATCTCGACCCCGCGCTTGAAGCGCTCGCGCAGTCCGCGCTGCGAGCGTACCCGCTCATCGGCCCCGAACACCGCCTCGCGACCAGCGGCCTCCTCGAACTGCGCGAGCAGCTGGCGATCGGCGCGTGCCAGCGAGCGCTGCTCGCGCAGCGCCGCCTCGAGCGCGCGCACTCGATCGGCATGATGACGCTTGCGCGCGGCGATCCAGTCGCGCTGGGCCTGGGTGTAGGACTCGGCGCTGGCGCCGGGCAGGGTGGCGACCTCGTAGATCACCCCCAGGTGCCGGTCGTCGTGGAACACCACCTGGTCGCGTCGCCAGATCCCATAGACATGACGCCAGAAGTCGACGTTGTCGGCGATCTCCTCGGGGACCGGAAAGGTCTCCGAGCCATAGTGACCGTGCTGCCCGGTGGTGGCGCAGCCGGAGAGCGCGAGCAGGGCGAGGATGAGTGCGCCCAGCGTCCAGCGCGGGCGGCAACGGCGAGCGGCATCGGGTCGCATGGTCGGCGGCTCCTGTGGTCATCGAAGGCCCGCGGACGGGCCCGTCGTCGGGGAGGGGAGAGACGGCGTCCAGTACCCTGGAGCGCATGGTGCAAGCCTAAAGTCTCGCCCGGGAGTCGCATCAGGTGCAATCGGCAAAACCCCCTAATTTCGAAGGTGCCGGACAGGTCGGTGGTGCGTGCGCCTCGGCTCGCGGGAGAGGAGCGCGCTCGGCGGTTCAGTCGAGCGGTTGTGTGCCCTGGGTCAGTGGATCGATGCCATGGTCCTGCAGCAGGGTCACCAGCCGGATCAGCGGCAGTCCGATCAGCGCGTTGGGGTCCTCGCCCTCGAGCCGCTCGAACAGGGCGATGCCAAGCCCCTCTGACTTGAAGCTGCCGGCGCTGGAGAAGGGACGCTCGCGCGCGACATAGCCGGCGATCTGCGCTTCGGTGAGCGCACGCATATGGACCCGGAAGGGTTCGACCAGGGTCTGGGCGCGGCCGCTGGCGGCATCGAGCAGACAGAGACCGGTCTGGAAGGTGACGGCGCGCCCGGCGCAGAGGCTGAGCTGTGCGATCGCCGCCTCGTGGCCGCCGGGCTTGCCGAGGATCTGGCCGTCGATGCTCGCGACCTGATCCGAGCCGATGATCAGCGCCTCGGGGTGAGTGGCGGCGACGGCGCGGGCCTTGGCCTCGGCCAGACGCATCACCAGGGCCTGGGCGGGCTCGTCGGGGAGGGGGCGTTCGTCGACCTCGGGGGCGGCGGTGGCGAAGGCGAGTCCGAGACGCTCCAGCAGGGCGCGGCGGAAGGGTGAGGTGGAGGCGAGGATGAGCTTGGGTTGGGACATGATGGATGCGTGCTCCGGCAGAGGATTGGGTGCAGGAGCGCGATGCTATCACCCGGTCACCGGGCGCCGCGATCGTCTCGCGGCGCCCGGTTCGGGTCGACACGCCCGGTGGGGCGTGCCGGGTCGGATCAGACCTCGCCGACCGGGCCGCCGACGATCGACGGCGGGGTGTTGCCCTTGGGGGCCGGGGCAGGGCCGTCGCCGCCGGCCGTCGGGGTGCCGCCGACATCGTCGTCGGGTTCGCGCATGGTGCGTCCCGACATGATGTCGTCGATCTGCGCCTTGTCGATGGTCTCGAACTTCAGCAGTGCCTCGGCCATCGCGTGCAGCTTGTCGAGGTTGTCATCGAGGAGCTGGCGCGAGCGCTGGTAGTTGCGGTCGATGATCTGACGCACCGCCTGGTCGATCGCCTGCGCCGTCTCCGGGGAGACGTTGCGCTGCTGGGTGACCGAGCGACCGAGGAAGACCTCGCTCTCGTCCTCGGCGTAGGCCAGCGGTCCCATGGCATCCGACAGGCCGAAGCGGGTGACCATGTTGCGGGCGATGTCGGTGGCGCGTTCGATGTCGTTGGAGGCGCCGGTGGTGACGTGCTCGGGGCCGAAGATCATCTCCTCGGCGATGCGTCCGCCGAACAGGCTCGAGATCTGGCTCTCGAGCTGGCGCTTGCTCATGCTGTAGCGGTCGCGCTCGGGCAGGAACAGGGTGACGCCGAGGGCGCGTCCACGCGGGATGATGCTGACCTTGTGGACGGGGTCGTGCTCGGGTACCAGCCGACCGACGATGGCATGTCCGGCCTCGTGGTAGGCGGTGAGCTTCTTCTCCGACTCGGACATCACCATCGAGCGACGTTCGGCGCCCATCATGATCTTGTCCTTGGCCTGCTCCATGTCCTCCATGTCGACACGCGCCTTGTTGCGGCGCGCGGCGAACAACGCCGCCTCGTTGACCAGATTGGCGAGGTCGGCGCCGGAGAAGCCGGGGGTGCCGCGGGCGATGGTGCGCGCGTCGATGTCGTCGGCCACCGGCACCTTGCGCAGGTGCACCTCGAGGATGGCGGCGCGACCGGAGAGGTCGGGCAGGCCGACCACGACCTGGCGGTCGAAGCGTCCCGGGCGCAGCAGCGCCGGATCGAGGACGTCGGCGCGGTTGGTTGCGGCGATGACGATGACGCCCTCGGTGCCGGCGAAGCCGTCCATCTCGACGAGCAGCTGGTTGAGGGTCTGCTCGCGCTCGTCGTGTCCACCGCCGAGCCCGGCGCCACGCTTGCGTCCGACGGCGTCGATCTCGTCGATGAAGATGATGCAGGGGGCACTCTTCTTGGCCTGCTCGAAGAGGTCACGCACCCGCGAGGCGCCGACGCCGACGAACATCTCGACGAAGTCCGAGCCGGAGATGCTGAAGAAGGGCACCCGCGCCTCGCCGGCGATGGCGCGTGCGAGCAACGTCTTGCCGGTGCCGGGGGGGCCGACCATGAGCACGCCGCGCGGGATGCGACCGCCGAGGTTGGAGAACTTCTGCGGGCTCTTGAGGAAGTCGACCAGCTCGCCGACCTCTTCCTTGGCCTCCTCGACGCCGGCGACATCGCGCAGCGTCACCTTGACCTCGCCCTCGGCGTGCTGGCGCGCGCGGCTCTTGCCGAAGTTGAAGATCCCGCCGCCGCCACCGACGCCACCACCGCTGTTGCGTCGCATGAACCAGAACCAGATGCCGATCAGCAACATGAAGGGCAGCCAGGCGGCAATCACCTGCATCAGCACGCTCGGTTGCTCGGGCGGCTCGGCGCGGATGGCCACACCCTGATTGAGCAGGTCGCCGATCAGGCCGGGGTCGTTGGGGTCATAGGTCTCGAAGCGTGAGCCATCGGTTCGCGTGCCCTGGATGGTCTGATCCTGGATAGTCACCTCGCGCACCGCGCCCTCGTTCAGTTCGCTCAGGAACTCGCTGTAACTCAGGTTGCGGGTCTCGATGCCTTCCGGCGAGGTCATGCCGTTGAGCATCATCACCAGCCACAGGGTGACCGCGATCCAGAGCAGGATGTGGAAGTTTCTTGGGTTCATGCGAGCCTTCGTCCTCGTTGACCAAATACAGCGTGCGCGATGCCCGATGCCGGGCCGTTGTCCGGTTAGATCGGGGCATGGAGCCGAAATCCAACGCGCCTCGGGCGCTCGGCCCGTACCGTGGTCAGAGCCTACCATAGGCGTCGGGGTTCCCGGACGGGGATGAGGGATGAGGAGGGGGATGGGGTGCGTCTGGCGGTCGTGGTGTTGCTGGTCTGGTGCGGTGCGGCGCTGTTCGCGCCCTGGCTGGTCGAGGCGCCGAATCGGGTCGAGCTCAGGGCGATGCTCGCCGGGCCGATGCCGGGGGCGCCGCTCGGGACCGATGATCTGGGGCGCCCGGTCCACGAGCGATTGCTGGTCGGTGCGCGGGTCTCGCTGCTGGTCGGGGTCGGGGTGGTGGCCTTCGCCGCGAGTCTCGGCACCCTGGTCGGGCTCGTCGCCGGGCTGCTCGGCGGCTGGGTGGACCGGTTGGTGGTCAGGCTGATCGATCTGTTCCTCGCCTTTCCGGGGATCCTGCTGGCGATTGCCTTGGCCGGTCTGCTCGGCCCCGGGCTCGACAACCTGGTGATCGCGCTGACCGTGGTCGGCTGGGTCGGCTATGCGCGGCTGGCGCGTGCCCAGGCGCTGACCCTGGCCGGGCGCGAGCACGTCCTCGCCGCGCGCGCCCTCGGCTGCGGTACCTGGCGCATCCTCTGGCGCCATCTGTTGCCGCTGGCGCTCGCGCCGCTGCTGGTCGAGGCCACCTTCGGCATCGCCGCGGCGATCGTCGCCGAGGCCGGGCTCTCCTTCCTCGGGCTCGGCATCCAGCCGCCCGATGCCTCCTGGGGCAGCATGTTGCGCGATGGCGTGTCCTATCTACTGGTCGCCCCGCATCTGGTGATCGCCCCCGGCGTGGCGCTGTTCGCCGTGACCCTCGCCGTCAACCTGGTCGGTGACTGGCTGCGTGATCGGCTCGATGTGCGGACGCGCGCTCGGGATGTCACGTGAAGGATTGAACCGTACGTAACGGACTGAATCGCAAAGATACCGTCTTTCCCGTCAACCCCCGACCGTGCACACCAGCCTCCCCGACTGGAGGCTGGATGCTGATCGCTGGAAGCTGATGTGAACCGCAAAGCCGCGAAGATCGCGAAGGAAGAGGAAGGCTTGGCCTCCAGTGGCCAGCCATCAGCCTTCAGTGGAGGGCGCGTCGTGAGGTCTGATCATTAAACCCCTTGGCGCCCTTCGCGACTTGGCGGTTCAATCTTCCGGTCGCTGGTCGCTGGTCGCTGGTCGCTGGTCGCTGGTCGCTGGTCGCTGGTCGCTGGTCGCTGGTCGCTGGTCGCTGGTAGCTCCCCCACCGGCGCTGTGTTAAAAAGACGGCCATTCAGACCGGTCCGGTCAGCGCCGGACCCCGACCGCAGCCGCAGCAGGATGACCGCCCCATGTCGCTAGGCCCGATCATGCTCGACATCGCGGGCACCAGGCTCACCGCCGAGGACCGCGAGCTGTTGCGCCACCCGGCCGTCGGTGGCGTGATCCTGTTCGCCCGCAACTATGCCGACCCCGCGCAGCTCGCCGCACTCACTGCCGAGATCCATGCCCTGCGCGAGCCACGTCTGCTGATCGGCGTCGATCAGGAAGGGGGGCGCGTGCAGCGCTTTCGCGACGGCTTCACCCGGCTGCCGTCGATGGGGCGCTTTGCCGCGCTCCATGCTCGCGATCCCGCCCGCGCCCGTGAACTCTGTGACCGACTCGGTTGGCTGATGGCCGCCGAGCTGCGCGCCGTCGGCGTCGACTTCAGCTTCGCCCCGGTGCTCGATCTCGATCGTGGGCTCTGTGCGGTCGTGGGTGATCGCGCCTTCGGCGCCGCGCCCGAGCAGGTCGCCGAGCTGGCGCTGGCCTGGGCCGAGGGGATGCGTCGCGCGGGCATGGCCGCCGTCGGCAAGCACTTCCCCGGTCACGGCGGGGTGGCGGTCGACTCCCATCATGCCCTGCCGAGCGATCCGCGCCCCTTCGGCGAGCTGGCGATGGAGGATCTGGTGCCCTTCGAGCGGTTGATCGCGCACGGCATCGAGGCGCTGATGCCGGCGCACGTCGTCTATCCGCAGGTGGCGCCCGAGCCGGCCGGTTTCTCGCCGCGCTGGCTCGGTGAGATCCTGCGTCAGCGGCTCGGTTTCGAGGGGGTGATCTTCAGCGACGATCTCAACATGGGGGCCGCTGCCGCCGGTGGCGATCATCTCGATCGCGCCCGTGCCGCGCACGCCGCAGGTTGCGACGTGCTGTTGATTTGCAACAATCGCCCCGCCGCGGCCGCACTCGTGGAGTGCTTCGCCGATGCCACGGACCCCGCCCTGGCGCTGCGCCTGGTGCGCATGCACGGACGTGGCGGCCATGACCGATTGCATCTGCGCGAGTGCCCCGACTGGCAGCGCGCGGTCGACCACGCCGCCCGACTCGAGACCCACCACAGTCTCGATCTCGGGCTCGATGACCCGACAGATTCGGAGACCAATGTAGGATGAAGCTTGATCGTAGTCAGTATGAGGGTGTCGCCGCGCGCGCCGAGTGCCTGGTGTCGCACGAGGAGATGGAGACGGCGCTCGATCGCATGGCGGAGACCATCACCGAGCGTCTCGGCGACAAGGATCCGGTGATCCTCTGCGTGATGACCGGCGCGGTGATCACCGCCGGGCTGTTGCTGCCCCGGCTCGACTTCCCGCTGCGGGTCAACTACATCCACGCCAGTCGCTACCAGGGGGCGACCAGCGGTGGCGAGCTGGCCTGGCGCCATCGTCCCTCGGACGCGATCCGTGACGAGCACGTGCTGGTGGTCGACGACATCCTCGACGAGGGCATCACCCTCGATCAGGTGGTGCGGGCCTGTCACGAGGACGGCGCGGCGAGCGTGCAGAGCGCGGTGCTGGTGGCCAAGCAGCGTCCGCACCAGTGTGAGGCCGATATCGTCGGTGTCGAGGTGGTCGATCGCTATCTCTACGGCTATGGGCTCGACTACAAGAACTATTTTCGCAATGCCCGGGGCATCTACGCGGTCGCCGACGAGGACATCTGAGCGCGGCTCGCCCCGTACCGCGGGAATGGTCGAAAAACACAATATAATTAAGCGCTTTTTGACTATTTCCGCGATCTGTTATACATCCTCGCGGGTGGCGTGGCGGCAGCCCTTGCTTGCTGCGTCCCACCGACCGATCAACCTCGAGGATGACATGCAAACGCTCGACACCTACCGCGATTCGCACGCGGAACTGCGCCAGATGATCGACGATCTGCGCGCGCTGCTCGCTCCCGAACTGTTGCGGATCCGCCCCAACGCGCGGACCGCCCACCAGCTGCTGTGCGACTTCGGTCAGCGGGTGCGCGCGCATCTCGCCGAGGAGGATCGCAGCCTCTACCCGGGGCTGCTGATCCATGAGGACCCGCGGGCGAAGTCGATCGCCTGGGGCTTCATCAGCGGCGAGAAGCCGCTGCGTCAGGCCTTCAGTGCCTACCACAAGCGCTGGCTGAAGGACTGCGACTTCGAGTTCTGCGAGACCTTTCTCGCGCAAACTCATGAAATCCTGGAGATGGTTTCGGCCCGGATCGATCGCGAAGAGCAGGTGTTGCTGCCCAAGCTGGTCGAGGCCGGTATCCTGCAGGAGGCCACCGCGGGGCGCTGATCCCGCACGCCGTGGCAAGCGCGCGTGCGCTCGGTGCCGACTGCCGATCTCCGCCCTTTGGATTCCCGCGCACACTTCGGTAAACTGCCGCCATTTTGAGAAGTGGCGGTGGCTGCATGACTGTTCTGGCTATCATTGGCGGTTCCGGGTTCTCCGAACTGCCGGCGCTGCAAGCGCGTGAGGCGCGGCGCGTCGAGACCCCTTATGGCGAAACCTCGGCCCCGGTGACCCGGGGGCGGCTCGGCGAGACCGAGGTGCTGTTCCTGCCGCGCCATGGCGCCGGGCATCGGTTGCCGCCGCATCGCGTCAACTACCGCGCCAATGTCTGGGCGCTGCGTGAGTGCGGCGCCGAGCGGGTGGTCGCCCTGGCCGCCGTCGGTGGTATCACCGAGCGCTATGGCCCGGCGGTACTGGGGGTGCCGGATCAGATCATCGACTACACCCACGGTCGCGAGCACACCTTCTTCACCGGAGACGAGCAGGGGGTCGATCACGTCGACATGACCGAGCCCTATTGCCAGTCGCTGCGTGGTGAGCTGCTGGGTGCCTGTGCGCGGCTCGGTCACGCGGTGGTCGACGGCGGTACCTATGCCGCCACCCAGGGGCCGCGTCTCGAGACCACCGCCGAGGTGACGCGGCTCGAGCGTGACGGTTGCGATCTGGTCGGCATGACCGGCATGCCCGAGGCGGCGCTCGCGCGCGAACTGGGGTTGTGCTACGCCACCCTCGCCTTCGTGGTCAACTGGGCCGCGGGCAAGGGCGAGGGCGAGATCACCATGGCCGAGATCGAGCGCAACCTCGAGGTCTGCTCGGGGCGCATCATCGAGATCCTCACCGAGCTGGCCGGCCACGGCTGATTCGGTCCCCGGGCCTGGTCGTCGTTGCGGCGGTCGCGGCACGGTGACGTGTTTTTGTCAGAGCCTTCCCGGCGTCGTCGCACGCCGAGGCGGCGGCGCATGTCGCGCCCCGGGGCGAGCCAGGGGTTCGTCCCGACCATCTCACCATGGAGTACTCAGATGGCCGCTGAAGAAAAGCCCAAGTCCCGTTCCGTGATTCGTTGGTTCCCGAGGCTCTTCCTGTGGGGGAGCGTGCTCGCCTTCGGCTATCTCTACTGGGATTCGCTGGAGCAGGAGAAACGCGAACTCGCCGCCGCCGATGAGGCCGCCGTGCCCGCGCCACAGCAGGCCGATTCGACCATGCCCGCGACGCAATCGGAGGTGGTGCCGAGCCCGTCCTCGCCCGAGGTCGCCGCCGCCGAGCCAGTGGCAGTGGTGCCGGCCGCACCCGAGGCCGAGTCCGAGGCCGAGCCCGCAGTCGCGCCGGTTGCCGCCGCGCCCGAGGTCGCTGCCGAGATGGTCGAGGATGCGGCTGGCGCCTCCGCGCCCGAGCCCGCCGAGGCTGCGGCGCAGCCGGCGCCCTCGCCGGTCGCAGCCCAGGCCCCGGTCGTGCCGCACGATCCGTTTGCGGCGCATCAGGCGCGCCTGGCCGCGCATCATGCCGCCATGCAGCGTCTGGCGCAGGCGCGCATGGAGCGTATGCAACAGCGCTGGGCGCAGCGTCCGGTGGCCTGGCCGCACCCGCCGATGCCTCATGCGCCGCCGCTGATGCCGCCCTTCGGCTATGCGCCGCCGGTGGCTGCGGGCGAGGTGCGCTAACCGCCCCCGAGGCGCCGTCGGCACGCCCCGCTCGCCGGGGCGGCGGCGCCTCCTTGTACCGCCGTGGCGGGCGCGTCGGGGCGGGATGCGCTCCTTGCTTAACTCAATAAGTTACTATAAACTTTCAGCGCTTAAGGAAGTGGCGGATCTGGTAACCATTGCACTGGCCACCCATCAAACCCCGTCTACGGGGTTTTTTTATCGCTCGCGAATTGGTGACAAGCCCGTGCGATGGGTGCTTGGGTCACCGCAAGAGGTTGGGCCACTGGCCCAATTTTTGTTTCTGAAGGGCGGATTATGCAGCCGGCAGACAGCACATTGACGCGCCTTGCGCGTCGCGTCGTCGAACCCATGGGTTACGAGCTCGTCGGGGTCGAGTTCTTCCAGCACGGAACGAACGCGACCCTGCGGGTCTATATCGACCATCCCGACGGGATCACCCTCGACGACTGCACCAGCGTGAGCCATCAGCTCAGCGGTGTGCTCGATGTCGAGGATCCCTTGCCCGGTCAGTACGACCTCGAGATCTCCTCCCCAGGTGTCGAGCGACCGCTGGTATTCCCCGAGCACTATGCGCGCTTCGTCGGCCAGCAGGTGAAGATGCGCCTGGCCGAGAAGGTCCAGGGGCGGCGCAGGCTGCAGGGCGTGCTGGTCGGCAGCGACGATGTGCAGGTCTCGATCGAGGTCGATGGCGAGGTCTGGCAGATTCCCTATGGTGTGATCGAATCGTCGCGCCTGGTGGTCGATTGGTGAGCATGGCGCCGTCGTGGCCGCCGGGCGTACTCTCAACGCGCCGCGGCCCGTCGGGTATGGGGTGCAAGTTCTGAGTTCGGATTAGGTTGAATGAGCAAAGAGATCCTACTGGTCGTTGAGGCCGTTTCCAACGAAAAGGACGTCCCCGCAGGTGTCATCTTCGAGGCCATCGAGGCTGCGCTGGCGTCTGCAACGCGCAAGAAGCACGGCGGCGAGATCGATGTGCGTGTCGCCATCGATCGCAAGACCGGCGACTATTGCACCTTCCGCCGCTGGGAGATCGTCCCCGATCCCGAGGACGGCATGCTCGAGGCCCCGGCGCGCCAGATCACCGCGTCGGCCGCAGCCGTGCTCGAGCCCGAGCTCGATCTCGGCGATTTCATCGAGGAGGAGATCGAGTCCGAGTTGTTCGGACGGATCGCCGCCCAGACCGCCAAGCAGGTCATCGTGCAGAAGGTGCGCGAGGCCGAGCGGGCGAAGATCGTCGACGCCTTCATCGATCGCAAGGGACAGCTCGTCACCGGCATCGTCAAGAAGGCCGATCGTGGCACCATCCTGCTCGATCTCGGCAACAACGCCGAGGCGCTGGTGCCGCGCGATCAGGTGATTCCACGCGAGTCGGTGCGCCCCGGCGACCGGCTGCGTGGCTATCTCTATGACGTGCGCTCCGAGCCCAAGGGGCCGCAGCTGTTCGTCAGCCGCACCGCGCCGGAGCTGCTGATCGAGCTGTTCAAGCTCGAGGTGCCCGAGGTCGGTGAGGGTCTGATCCAGATCATGGGGGCGGCGCGCGATCCCGGCTCGCGCGCCAAGATTGCCGTGCGTACCGCCGATCCGCGAATCGATCCGGTTGGTGCCTGCGTCGGGATGCGCGGATCGCGTGTCCAGGCCGTGTCTGATGAACTCAACGGGGAGCGCGTCGATATCATCCTCTGGGACGAGAACCCCGCGCAGTTCGTCATCAATGCCATGTCTCCGGCCGATGTCGTCTCGATCGTCATCGACGAGGACGCTCGCAGCATGGATGTCGCGGTCAAGGAAGAGAACCTGGCCCAGGCGATCGGCCGTTTCGGACAGAACGTCCGACTGGCCACGCAGCTCAGCGGCTGGGAACTCAACGTCATGAACGAAGCGGATGCCGCAGCCAAGAGCGAGCAGGAGGCCAACCGCTCGGTGCAGTCCTTCATGGACCAACTGGGCATTGATGAGCAGTTGGCCGCGGTGCTGGTGGAGGAAGGCTTCACCAGTGTCGAAGAGGTCGCTTACGTGCCCCTCGCCGAGATGCAGGCCATCGAGGAATTCGACGACGAGACAGTCGAGCTGCTGCGCGAGCGCGCCAACGATCTGTTGCTGACACGCGCCATCGCCTCCGAAGAAGAAGAGGCCCCGGCGGACGATCTGCTCGAGATGGAGGGTGTGGACGAGGCCTTGGCCGACGCACTCGCTGCGCGAGGTGTTTCCTCGCGCGAAGATCTCGCCGAGCAGTCGATCGACGAACTCATGGAAATCGAGGGCATGGACGAAGAGCGGGCTGCGCGCTTGATCATGAAGGCACGCGAACCCTGGTTTGTGCAAGCCGCAGAGGAATAGAGGTTTATAGGTCAGTCCATGAGTGAAGTTACCGTCAAACAACTCGCCTCCACGGTCGGAATCCCGGTCGAGCGTCTTCTCACCCAGCTGAACGAGGCGGGGATCAGTGCCAATGGCGCCGATTCCACCTTGACCGAGCAGGAAAAGAAGCAGCTGCTCGGCTATCTGCGGCGCAGCCACGGCAAGGAGGAGGGCGGCGATAGCGCCGACTCCAGCGAGGTCTCGGTCAAGCGCAAGTCGGTCAGCGAGTTGCGTCAGCCTGCCGCCGCCGGCGCCCGTACCGGCGCGCGTCCCGCACCCACCGTGCGTGGCAAGACCGTCAATGTCGAGGTGCGGCGCAAGCGCACCTACAAGCGCGCCGAGCCCGGTGCCGGCGGCGCTGGACGTCGTTCCGGTCCGGATCGTCGTGGTCGGGGTGGCAACGACCGCAAATCGACGAGCACGGCGCTCGACGACAACCGTCGCCGCGCCGAGCTCGAAGCGATGCGCGCCGAACAGGAAGCGCGTCGTCTCGCCGAGCAGGAGGAGCTGGAGCGCCGTCAGCGCGAGGAAGAGGCCAAGCGTCGCGAGGAAGAAGCCAAGCGTCGCGCCGAGGCCGAGGCCGAGGCCGAGCGCCTCCGTGCCGAAGAGGCCAAGCGTGCCGCCGAGGCACCGCCCGTCGAGGAACCTGTCGTTGCCGAGAAGGCCGCCGAGCCGGATGCCGGCGCCGACAAGAAGCGTGCCCCCGGCCCGAGTCGTCGCGCCGCCGCCGAGCCCGTCAAGGGCAAGAAGACCGTCAAGAAAGGCGTCGAGAGTCGCGATGATCGCGATGATCGTGGTGCCAAGAAGGGCGCACGCAAGGACGTGCGTGGCGGTCGTCGAGGCGTCGATGACGACAGCGCCGGTCGTCTGCGTCGCCGGCGCAAGGCCGGCAAGATCCAGGTCAGCGACAAGCACGCCTTCCAGAAGCCGACCGCACCTGTGGTGCGCGAGGTCGAGATCCCGGAGACCATCTCGGTCGGCGAGCTGGCCAACCGCATGTCGGTGAAGTCCTCGCAGGTGATCAAGGAGCTGTTCAAGCAGGGCATGATGGTGACCATCAACCAGAGCCTCGATCGCGACACCGCCGCGATCCTGGTCGAGGAGATGGGCCACAAGCCAGTGTTCGCCGACGAGCGCGATGCCGAGGACGTGCTGCTCGACGAGTTCGAGGAGCGGGTCGAGCAGGCCGAGCAGGTCACCCGTCCGCCGGTGGTGACCATCATGGGTCACGTCGACCACGGCAAGACCTCGCTGCTCGACTACATCCGTCGCACCCGCGTCGCCTCCGGTGAGGCCGGTGGCATCACCCAGCACATCGGTGCCTATCACGTCGACACCCCGAAGGGCACGATCTCCTTCCTCGACACCCCCGGCCACGCTGCCTTCTCGGCGATGCGTGCCCGTGGCGCCCAGGTCACCGACATCGTCATCCTGGTGGTCGCGGCCGACGACGGCGTGATGCCGCAGACGATCGAGGCGATCCAGCACGCCCGTGCCGCCGAGGTGCCGCTGATCGTTGCGGTCAACAAGATCGACAAGCCCGAGGCCAACCCCGACCGGGTGATGCAGGAGCTCACTCAGCACGAGGTGGTGGCCGAGGAGTGGGGCGGTGACACCATGCTGGTGCGCGTCTCGGCCAAGGCCGGTGACGGCATCGACGAGCTGCTCGACGCCATCCTGTTGCAGTCCGAGGTGCTCGAGCTCAAGGCCCCGGTCGAGGGTCCGGCGCGTGGCGCCATCGTCGAGTCGAGTCTCGACAAGGGCCGTGGTCCGGTGGCCACGGTGCTGGTCCAGGCCGGTACCCTGAATCGTGGCGACATCATCGTCAGCGGTGGCGAGTACGGTCGTGTACGTGCCATGTTCGACGAGACCGGCAAGCCGGTCGACTCGGCCGGTCCCTCGATCCCGGTGCAGGTGCTCGGTCTCTCCGGCGCGCCCAACGCCGGTGACGACGTGATTACCGTCAGCGACGAGCGACGTGCCCGCGAGGTCGCCGAGTTCCGTGCCGAGCGGCTGCGTCAGCATCGCTTCGAGGAGCAGCGCGGCGCGAGCCTCGACCAGCTGTTCAGCCAGCTCAAGGACGGCGAGCAGAAGAGCGTCAACCTGATCGTCAAGGCCGACGTGCAGGGCAGTCTCGAGGCGCTCAAGGAGAGCCTGGTCAAGCTCACCAACGACGAGGTCAAGGTCGCGCTGGTCGCCACCGGCGTCGGCGGTATCACCGAGTCCGATGCCAACCTCGCCGTCACCTCCAATGCCATCCTGCTCGGCTTCAATGTCCGTGCCGATGCCGCCGCGCGTCGCGTGGTGGAGGAGAAGGGGCTCGATCTGCGCTACTACAGCATCATCTACGAGCTGATCGACGACGTGAAACAGGCCATCTCCGGTCTGCTCAGCCCGATCATCACCGAGGAGATCATCGGTCTGGCCCAGGTGCGTGATGTCTTCCGCTCGTCGAAGTTCGGCGCGGTCGCCGGCTGCATGGTCACCGAGGGCACGATCAAGCGCAACAACCCGATCCGCGTGCTGCGCGACAACGTGGTGGTCTACGAGGGTGCGCTGGAGTCGCTGCGTCGCTTCAAGGACGACGTCCCCGAGGTCAAGGCCGGCACCGAGTGCGGTATCGGCGTGAAGAACTACAACGACGTCCAGGAAGGAGACCAGATCGAGGTGTTCGAGCGTACCGAGCGGGCGCGTCAACTTTGATCAGCTACGGTTACAACCCAGCATGAAGGAATTCGACCGCACCGAGCGGGTCGGCGCCGAGCTGCAGCGTACGCTGTCGGTGCTGCTCCGCGACGAGGTGAAGGACCCGCGTCTGACCAGCATCACCATTCAGGAGGTGCGGGTCACGCGCGACCTGGCGCACGCCAAGGTCTACTTCACCTGCTTCCCGGACGACGTCGATCACGCCATCCAGGAGCGACTGCTCAACGGTCGGCTCGCCGGATACCTGCGCCGTGCACTGGCGCAGCGTGTCCGTCTGCGGGCCATCCCTCAACTGCATTTTGTGTTCGATGCCTCGATCGAGCGCGGGGCCCGGCTCTCCGCGCTGATCGACCAAGCCGTCGGTGCGACCGACCGGAACGACTCACAAGACACCGACGTGGAGCGTGACTAACGATGGCAGCGCGCCGTAGACCGGGACGCAAGATCACCGGCATCCTGCTGCTCGACAAGCCCTGTGGGCTGAGCTCGAACGACGCGCTGCAGCGCGTCAAGCGGTTCTATCAGGCCAAGAAAGCCGGTCACACCGGCAGTCTCGATCCCCTGGCCACCGGGCTGTTGCCCTGCTGCCTGGGCGACTCGACCAAGTTCTCCACCTATCTGCTCGATGCCGACAAGCGCTATCGGGTGCGGGTGCGCCTGGGGGTGACCACCACCACCGCCGACGCCGAGGGCGAGGTGCTCGAGACCCGTCCGGTCGAGGGTGTCGACGAGGCGCGGGTGCGCGAGGTGATCGCCGGTTTCATCGGCACCATCTCGCAGCTGCCGCCGATGTACTCGGCGGTCAAGCACCAGGGGCAGCGACTCTACAAGCTCGCCCGTCAGGGGGTCGAGGTCGAGCGCACCCCGCGCGAGATCGAGATCTTCGCGCTCGACCTGATCAGCTGTGAGCTGCCCGAGATCGAGCTCGACGTGCACTGCTCCAAGGGGACCTACGTCCGCACCCTGGCCGAGGACATCGGTCGCGAGCTCGGCTGTGGGGCCCATGTCAGCGCGCTGCGCCGCACCGGGGTCGGGCCTTATCGCGAGGGCGAGACCGACTTCGTCACCCTCGATCAGGTCGAGGCAATGGCCGGGGCCGAGGAGGGCGCGCTGGCTCAGCTCGACGCCCAGCTGCTCGGGCTCGACACTGCACTCGGTCACTGGCCGGCGGTGCGACTGTCGGCCGATGCCGCCTTCTATCTGCGCCAGGGTCAGGCGGTGCTGGTGCCGCAGGCGCCGACCGAGGGGCTGGTACGGCTCTATGATCCTTCCGAGCAGTTCCTCGGCGTCGGCTGCATCCTCGACGACGGCAAGGTCCAGCCGAAGCGATTGATTTGAACGTTTCCAGTCCTCCGCGCCGTTGCGGTGCGGAGGACGTCATCGCGGGCGTGCCCCGCGCACACCACGACAGGTCGGATTCCCTGAGGTCATTGTCGGAGGATCCATCCGGCGGCGCCGGATCTGTGCCTGTCCATCGTCACCCTCATCCAGGAGACACCCAATGACCATGACCGCAGAAGACAAGAAGAAGATCGTCGAAGAGTACCGTCGTGGCGAGAGCGACACCGGCTCCCCCGAGGTGCAGGTTGCGCTGCTCACCGCGCGTATCCAGCAGCTCACCGATCACTTCAAGGAACACAAGCACGACCATCACTCGCGCCGTGGCCTGGTGCGCATGGTCAACTCCCGGCGTAAACTGCTCGACTATCTCAAGCGCAAGGATCTCGATCGCTACCGCGACCTGATCGCGCGCCTGGGGCTGCGTCGCTGACGCGTACTCGAAGGCTCGAGGACCGGACCGCGAACGCGGTTCCGGTCTGGCCGTCGGCGCTGTCTCTGATGTGACCGGCGTCAGCGTCGACAACCACCCTGCCAACCCCGGCGAGCATCGGCGCCAGGCGGTTAGCAGGGGTCCACGGCCCGAAGCTTCGACGGACCATACACCCCGAGGATTTACCTGTGATTCCCACCCCTATCGTTAAACAGTTCCAATTCGGAAATCAGACCGTCAGGCTCGAGACCGGCGAGATCGCGCGCCAGGCCGATGGCGCCGTCCTGGTGAACATGGAAGACACCGTGGTCCTGGTGACCGTGGTCGTGGACAAGCGCCCCGGTGTCGAGCGCGACTTCTTCCCGCTCACCGTCGACTACCAGGAGAAGACCTACGCCGCTGGCCGCATCCCCGGTGGCTTCTTCCGTCGCGAGGGTCGCCCGAGCGAGGCCGAGATCCTCACCGCCCGTCTGATCGACCGCCCGTTGCGGCCGCTGTTTGCCGATGGATTCAAGCGTGAGGTGCAGATCATCGCGACGGTCAAGTCGCTCAACCCGGCGGTCAACCCCGAGGTGCCGGCGCTGATCGGTGCTTCCGCGGCGGTGGCCCTGGCCGGTCTGCCCTTCAACGGCCCGATCGGTGCTGCCCGGGTCGGCTACAAGGACGGTGAATACATCCTCAACCCCCCGGTGGTCGGTCTCGGACCGGACTCCGATCTCGACCTGGTGGTCGCCGGCACCGAGCAGGCGGTGCTGATGGTCGAGTCCGAGGCCCGTGGTCTCTCCGAGGAGGTGATGCTCGGTGCCGTGCTGTTCGGTCACGAGCAGATGCAGGTCGTCATCGAGGCGATCCGTGAACTTGCCGCCGAGGCCGGCAAGCCGCCCTTCGAGTGGAGCGCCCCGGAGCGTGACACCGCGCTCGCCGACGCCGTCGCCGAGGCCTGTGGCACGCGCATCGCCGAGGCCTATCGCATCCACGACAAGAAGGCGCGTTACACCGCGCTCGACACCATCCGCGCCGAGGCCCTGGCCGCGCTGTGCGAGGGCGAGGACGCGGCCTGGACCGAGCAGCAGGTGATGGGCGAGATCGAGGGGCTGGAGAAGCGCACCGTGCGTTCGGCGGTGATCGCCGGCGAGCCGCGTATCGACGGCCGCGACAACGCCACCGTGCGCCCGATCACCATCCGCACCGGCGTGCTGCCGCGCACCCACGGCTCGGCGCTGTTCACCCGTGGCGAGACCCAGGCGATGGTGGTCACCACCCTGGGCACCGAGCGTGATTCGCAGATCATCGACGCACTCGATGGCGAGCGGCGCGAGCACTTCATGCTCCACTACAACTTCCCGCCCTTCTGCGTCGGTGAGTCGGGTCGTGTCGGCAGCCCCAAGCGCCGCGAGATCGGTCACGGGCGTCTGGCCAAGCGTGGCGTGCTGGCGGTGATGCCGAGCATCGAGGAGTTCCCCTATTCGGTGCGCGTGGTCTCCGAGATCACCGAGTCGAACGGCTCGAGCTCGATGGCCAGCGTCTGCGGCACCAGCCTCGCGCTGATGGATGCCGGCGTGCCGATCAAGTCCCCGGTGGCCGGTGTCGCCATGGGGCTGATCAAGGAAGATGATCAGTTCGCGGTACTCACCGACATCATGGGCGACGAGGACCACCTCGGCGACATGGACTTCAAGGTGGCCGGTACCGCCGAGGGCGTCAACGCCCTGCAGATGGACATCAAGATCGAGGGCATCACCAAGGAGATCATGGAGATCGCCCTGGAGCAGGCCAAGGCCGGGCGTCTGCACATCCTCGAGGAGATGAACAAGGTGCTGTCGACGCCGCGCGAGGAGATGTCCGAGCACGCGCCGCGCATCATCGAGTTCAAGATCCACCCCGAGAAGATCCGCGACGTCATCGGCAAGGGCGGTTCGGTGATCCGCTCGATCACCGAGGAGACCGGCGCCACCATCGACATCAACGACGAGGGCGTGGTGAAGATCTTCTCGGTGGCCAAGTCCGCCGGTGAAGAGGCGAAGAAGCGTATCCGTCTGATCACCGCCGATGTCGAGGTCGGCAAGGTCTACGAGGGCAAGGTCGCGCGGCTGATGGACTTCGGTGCCTTCGTCACCATCCTGCCCGGCCGCGACGGTCTGGTGCACATCTCGCAGATCTGCGAGGAGCGGGTGCAGAGCGTCAGCGACAAGCTCTCCGAGGGCGACGTGGTGCGCGTCAAGGTCCTCGAGGTCGACAAGCAGGGCCGTATCCGCCTGAGCATGAAGGCGGTCGAGCCCGGCGAGTGATCGCGGCCCCTCGGGGCTTGATCGATCGACCGTGAAAAGGGGGGCCGCAAGGCCCCCTTTTTTCGTTGAACACCCCCTGTTGACAGGAGCGATTGACAAAGATGGCAACCGAGACCCAGCAGCGCTTCGGGCTGATCGTGATCGGTGACGAGGTGCTCAACGGCGCGCGTCGCGACCAGCATCTGGAGCGTTTCAAGGAGATGATCGGCGGTCGCGGCCACGAGCTGGCCTGGCAGTGGATGCTGCCCGACGACCCCGAGGTGATCACCGCGCATCTGCGCTTCTCGATGGCGCGTGCCGAGCCGGTGTTCGTCTGTGGCGGCATCGGCGCCACCCCGGACGACCATACCCGCGGCTGTGCGGCCGCTGCCGCCGGGGTCGCGCTGACCCGCCACCCCGAGGCGGTGGCGCTGCTCGAGGAGAGGTTCGGCGAGGCGGCCTATCCGCACCGGATCCTGATGGCCGAGCTGCCCGAGGGCTGCGCGCTGATCGACAACCCGGTCAACCGCATCCCCGGCTTCATGGTGTGTGACCACTGGTTCCTGCCGGGTTTCCCGAAGATGGCCTGGCCGATGGCCGAGCAGGTGCTCGAGACGCGCTACGGCCTGGCCGCACGCCAGCGCGAGGTCGCGCTCAAGGTGCGCGGTATCCCCGAGAGCCAGTTGGTCCCGCTGATGGAGCGTTTCGGCGAGCGCTTCCCCGAGTTGAAGATGTTCAGCCTGCCGCACATGGACGAGGATCCGCACATCCTGCTCGGTTTCCGTGGTCGCGACCGGCTCGAGGAGGCGCTCGCGGCGCTGCGCGAGGCGTTGGGCGATGCGCGGATCGAGGAGGTCGCGCCGCGCTGAGCGGCCCAGGCTTTGCCAACCGCCCTGCATTCCTCTAAGATCCGCGCGGTCTTTTCGTGTGCGATCGATCATCATTCTGGGGCGGGCGAGCGACGGTTCCGGTCGTCGCTCGGCCCCGCGCCATCAAGACGACAGCGAGGTGTGTGCATGGGCGTGCGAGGATGGAAGGCGGCGGTCGCTGCCGTGGGGCTGGTCTGGGGGCAGGGCGCGCTCGCCTATGATCTACCGGCGGTCAATCTCGGGTTCACCAGCTTTCTCGATGGCGGCCCGCCATCCGGGCCGGGCTGGTATGCCAGCCAGTATCTGCAGTTCTATCGCAACGGTGCGCTCAAGGATGCCGCCGGCGATGATCTGCGGGTCCCGACTCCACGTGGACGGGAGCGCGCCGAACTCGACCTCAACCTCAGTCTCACCCAGCTCGTCTATCAGTCGGATCAGCCGCTGCTGTTCGGCGGCAAGTGGGGCATGGACCTGATTCTGCCGCTGGTCGATTTCGATCTCGATCCCGGCGACAACTTCGCGCTCTCGACCAATGGGGGTAATCTCGGCGATATCCTGGTCGGTCCCTTCCTGCAGTGGGATCCGATCATGGGGCCGAACGGGCCGCGCTTCATGCACCGCATCGAGCTGCAGATGCTGCTCCCGACCGGCAGCTACGACGCCGACGCCCCGATCAACGCCAGCAGCAACGTCTTCTCGTTCAACCCCTACTGGGCCGCGACCCTGTTCGTCAATCCGCGCTGGACCGTCTCCTGGCGTCTGCACTATCTGTGGAACGCCGAGAACAACGATCCCTTCAAGGGGCTCGGCGCCGAGGACACCCAGGCCGGACAGGCGATCCACATCAACTTCTCCACCGCCTACGAGGTGTTGCCCAACCGGCTGCGTCTGGGCATCAACGGTTACTATCTCGAACAGATCACCCGCTCCAAGATCGACGGCGAGTCGGTCGCCGACAGCGAGGAGCGGGTATTCGCCATCGGTCCCGGGGCGCTCTATCACCTCAGCCCCCACGATCATCTGTTCTTCAACGCCTTCTGGGAGACCGGCGCCGAGAACCGCCCCGAGGGCGCGCGGATGAACCTGCGCTACGTCCATCACTTCCATTGATCGTCTCCGCGCTGGCGGCATCGATGTCGGTTGTCGGTGTCGCCGTCGCTCAACCAGAGGGGAAGTCGGCGGCATGGCGCCGGATCCATTCCTCTGCGGCCTGTTCGCTGCTGAGTTCGCGTCCCTGGGTGATACGTACCCGGCGCCGGTAGTGCTCGATCCGACAGACCTGTTCGACCATCCTGAGCTGGTAGCTGGTCTCGTCGGTGGCGAAATGCACCCCCACCTCGAACAGACCGCGGCGCGGTCTGCACCACACCACCACCCCCTCGGCGCAAAAGGGCGGTTGGGCGACCGGGATCTCGACCTGGATGGATTCGCCGACCGGTAGCCGTCTGCAGGAGAGGAAACAGAGTCCGCCCTGACCGATGTTGCACAGCCGGTTGCGCCGCCGGCGGTTGCGGTTGGGCAGTCGGTAGTGGATGGGGATGTCTGAGGGGTGACGGAGAAAGCGGCGCATCTTGGCTCTGCGGCTGCACGAACAGAGGTCGTATCGGGCAAGGATGGGGGAGACCGAGGATCGCCTCAAGCGCCCTGCGAGTCGCGCTGCCCGGTCAGAGTCGGTGATGCGTCGCCCGTTGCCGTAGTCGCGCGGCGAGGATCTCGGGGAGCAGCGGGTGCTCCCCGACCAGCCCGGAGACATGGATGCGCAGCCCGGCATGGGCCTGTTCGGCCCGGGCGCAGATCTCGGCGATGTCGCCGCCTGGGCCGGCATGGCGGCCGGGTGCGAGAAACAACATCGAGAGAAAGATCGGCGAGTCGCACTCGTTGCCCGCGAGCCGTTCGAGCTGCTGCTCGAGCAGCGGCCCGTTGAAGTCGTAGGCCGCTCCGGGGCGGCGCTCCATCACCGCCTGATCCAGCTCGATCACCTGACCAAGTCGCTCGGCCAGGCGTGCCGCCAACCAGGCGCGCACCGCGCTGACCTCGGGGTTGGGTGAGCCGTGATCGACCAGGATCACCCGTCGTGGCCGATCGCCGGTGGTCTCGGCAAGGCGTGCGAGTTGCTCGGCGAGGATCCGGGTGAGCAGGGGTTCGCCCGCCGGCAGCGGGCAGAGCTCAGGAGCGAGCCGCAGGGCGAAGTCGCCGTGGCGCGCGCGCAGTCGCGCAACGAGCGCGGGCACGGCCTCGGTGAGTGCGGCGCTGGGACCGAAGAACAGTGGCAGGATCAGGAAATCGCGCGCGCCGGCGCTGAGACGCGCCTCGAGCAGGGGTTCGAGCAGCGTCGCGGGCCGACCGTCGAGCCGATCGGCGGGGATGCGATCGGCGTGGGCGAGCGAGACCGGCTCGATCGGCAGGCCGCAGCGGGCGCCGAGCGTCTCGGCCAGACGACGCAGGGCGTCGACCGCGGCTGCGCGGCGCGAGCCGTTGTCGAGCAGCAGGACCGACTCCATGATGGTCGAGAGGGATCAGCGCGAGACGCCGCGCGTCTCGGTGACCGGCTCGGCCGAGGAGACCAGCTCGTCGAGTCCGACCCGAACCTGCGCTTGCTGCTGACGGGCTCGGCGGCGGTGGCGATTGTCGGGGCGGGTGGCGATCCAGGTGGCGACCAGGGCGAGGATGGTGGCCACGGTGAGCGCCGGCCACAGCCCGGGGCCGATCAGCGAGAACCAGATCAGATAGCTGCCGGCCATGCTGAGGATGGCGGCCTTCTTGCCGGTGGGGCAGATCTCGCCGTGTTCGAGGAAATCGCGGATCGACTCACCGAAGCGCGGATGATCGATCAGGAAGCGTACCCGCTCGGGACGACTGCGCAGCCACAGCCAGGCGGCGCAGATCCAGAACACCGTGGTCGGCATCAGCGGCACCAGCATGCCGACAAAACCGAGGCCGAAACAGCACCAGGCCAGGAGATTGAAGATCTGACGGCGATGCGATCCGAGGATCGCCTTCAGCTTGGCGGGGATGCGAGCGCTGACCTGCATTGGGAAACCCTGTCTGAACGAACGGTCGATGGCATGGGGACGGCGCAGGTCGAGGGGCCTGGGCGATCCGTGACTCGAGGGGCATAACTATAGTCGTTTACCACGCCCCTGTCCCGGTGACCGGGGCGGTGACACCAGCACCAGGAGGGGCGTCGATGTCCGCCTTGCAGGATCCCCGGGTACTCTTCGCCGCCGAGCGTACGCTGCTGGCCTGGACCCGAACCAGTCTGTCGCTGCAGGCCTTCGGGTTCGCCATCGATCGTCTCGGGATGGCGCTCGATCAGTTCGCGCCACTTGCCCGGCCGCCGCTGGCGCGGCCCCTCAGTCTGCTGCTCGGGGAGTGCTTCATTCTGCTCGGGGCCGGCTGCGCGCTGTACTCGGTGCGTCAGCACCGGCGGGTGTTGCGCACCCTGGCGCCGGAAGAGATTCCGGCAGGCTATCTGCTGGGCGGCGGGGTCGTGCTCAATCTGCTGCTGGTGCTGCTCGGCGGGCTGGTCGGCGGCTACCTGCTGCACGAGTACGCCTGGGGCGGGTCGGCCCCGCCCCAGCCCGCCGGCAGCGGTTGATCAGCGCGTGCCGACCTGGACCCCGTGATCGGCCAGCCACTGGGTGTCGAGCAGCCAGTCGACACGCTCGACCTGGGGCTGGGCGAGGATCAACCCTTGGGCGCGTTTCTGATGGTTGATCAATTCCTGTTGGGCAGCAATCATCTTGGGATCATCCTGCGCCTTGTTGGCGAGGTTGGGATGGATGATCTCCAGGAAGCGGATCGCCGGGATGTCGAACGAGCGCGGCGTGGAGATGGTGGCGACACCATCGCTGAAGGCGCGGACACGGAACTGGTAGGGATAGGACGAGAGCATCGAGTCCTCGACCAGGATCTCGTCGAGTTCCCAGACCGCCGGCTGCCAGGCCGACTTGAGCCACAGCCCCATCAGGCCGATGGCGATGAGGCCGAGCACGATGCTGTAGATCCGTGTAAAACGATCCATGAATGCTTGTCTCCGGTTCGGATGGGGGAGAGGCGATGCTGCGACACTGCCTGAATTCTGAGGATGAATCAGCTTCGCCGATCGAGGGATCGAACCCCATGAAGATTGTCAATTTCTGACGCGGTGGAGTTCGTCCGGTCTCATGCAACATCAAGATAAACAACTGCTGTTCGCGCGAATCCTCGCTGCGATCGAGGGAACCGGCAACGCCCCCTCGGCAGCGGTCGAGATCGAGGCGCTGCGAGCACGGTTGAGCGACCAACTCGACGACTTCCTGCTCGAGTCCCAGCCGATCGTCGCCACCGAAGCGACCGTGGTGATCGCCGATATCCGTGGCTTCACCGCACTGGTCGAGTCACAGCCGGTCGAGGTGATGGTGCGGTTGCTCAACCGCTTCTTCACCCGCATGGTCGAGCTGGTCACCCGCTACGGCGGGGTGGTCGACAAGTTCATGGGGGACTCGGTGATGGCCGTCTTCGGCGTCCCCGAGCGGCGTGACGACGACCTGCTGCGCGCGCTCGCCTGCGCCGTGGAGATGCAGCGGGCGATGGTCGCGCTCAACCGCGACCATCGCGCCTGGAACGAGCCGAGCCTCTATGCCGGGGTCGCGGTCAGCAGTGGTCGCTTGATGGCCGGGAGCTTCGGTTCGCCGCTCCACAACGAATACACCGTCATCGGTGATCCGGTGAACCTGGCCGCGCGGATCGAGAACTACAGCCTGCGCGGGCAGGTCCTGCTCAGCGAATCGGCCCAGGCCGGCGCCGGCTCGCATATCGAGATCGGTGCGGTCAACCAGGTCACCGTCAAGGGCAAGACCGGTCCGGTCACGCTCTATGAGCTCAAGGCCGTCGACTGGCCGCAGCGCCTCGAGGTCCCCGAGGTCGAGCCGCGCAAGGCGCCGCGGATCTCGGTCGACTTTCCGGTGGAGTTCCGTCAGGTGGTGGCCAAGCGCATCCTCTCCGAGTCCTTCGTCGGCAAGGTGCACGACCTCAGCTATTATGGGATGAGTGCCGACCTGCCTATGGTGCTGCCGCCCTGCACCGAGATCCTGCTCTCGCTCGCCCCCGAGATCGGCTCCGGCAAGGCGATGGAGGTCTATGCGCGGGTGCTGCGCTCCAGGCGCGACAAGGGGAGTTATCGTACCAGCCTGGAGTTCACCGCCATCGATACCCCCAGTCACCGCCGGGTCAAGCGTTATGTCGATCACATGCTCTGGGGACACTGATGGGTGTCAGGTCGTTGATTTTCAGTCCGTATCGGCAATAATGCCGACACCCGTCCGGCCTGACGGGCGAGGCGCCCGATACCGGGTGTGACCGCGCCCTGCTGATGCCTCGCCGCGACCGACGCCCGAACCGACAGCGCTCATGCAAATCTCCAACGCCTCGCTGCATCCGCTCTATCCGCTGCCGCTCGATCAGCAGCGCGAGCGCGATCCCCAGGCGACCCCAGAGCAGCTGCAGCCGCGTGCCGATCAGGCCGAGCGCATCGCCCGGCCGGTGGCCGAGGTCGAACGCGCCGAGCGCCTGCAGGCGCGCAAGGAGTCTCGCGACCTGCTCGTCGCCAACAGCGGGACCGACCCGCGCACCCGCCGCGCCCTCGACGCCTACGAGTCCGTCCAGCAGCACCAGGAGCGGGCCTATGTCGAAGAGGTGCTGGGCGTCGACGTCTACGCCTGATCCCGTCATTCGAGGATTCCGCCCTCCCGACCCTTCCGAAACCCATGCCGCTGGGGCAGACTGACGGGAAACGAGCAGCCCCGGGAGACCATGATGCGCCATGCAGCAGAGGGTGAGTCGGCAGCGACCGTGTCGAGTGCGGGTGACGACCTATGGCCGGGCGCCGACTATCAGCGCCAGGTCGAGCGGTTGCGGCACGCCGTCGGTGAGACCATCTATCTCGTCGAGTTGATCGAGGGCGTCGGCCAGCTCGGCGCCCATCTCAGCGATCGTCCCTGCGAGCTGCTCGCGGTGCTCGACTTCCCGCGTCCCGATCCGGCGCGCGGGCTGGCGCCGCACCTGGTGTTGCTCGACGATGGTCGTGGGCTGAACCTGGGGCGCGTTGCGCGGATCAGCCGCCGCCCCTTCGCGCCGGGCGCGACGGATCTGCTCTATCTGGATGCTGTCGCCGAACGCCGGGTGCTGTTCGCCGAGCGCCGGCTGTCGCCCACGTTCATCGCCGAGCGCGCCCACCGGGTGCTCGGTCAGGCACTCGGGGGCGCACCCGTCACCGACCGCAAGACCCTCCGCGCCTCGACCGACACCGCGCTCGAATCGCCGCAGCCGGCGCCGGCGGGCGAGTAGCGGCCGGTCTCGTGCCCGGACCGCTTCGTCGGCAATCGACGGGCCGGGGGTTTAAAGGCGCCGCCGCGCGCCGATTATATCCATGCAGTGATACTTTCCGCGGAGGCAGGGAGCATGAGCTGGAGGGCATTGCAGGCAGCTCAGCTGGTCTGGCTGATGGTTGCGGCCCTGGCCTCCCTGGTCGGTGTCGGTTTCGCCGCCTGGGCGGCGACCCAGCAGGTGACGGCGCGGCTCTTCATCGAGAGCGAGCAGGCGGCGCTGCACGACACGGAGACCCTGCAACGGATGTTGGGCGAGGTCGGTCGTGACCTGCGCTATCTGACCCAGGGTCGGGCGCTGAACGCCTGTGCCGATGAACTGGGGGCGAGCCAGTCGGCGCTGCAGCGCGACTGGGGGGCCTTCATGACGGCCAAGCCGCAGTACGACCAGGTGCGCTGGATCGACGAGACCGGCATGGAGCGCGTGCGTATCGATCAGTCGCCGAAGGGACCGCGAGCGACCGCACCGATCGCGTTGCAGGACAAGTCGGCGCGCTATTACTTCACCGCGACCATGGCGTTGGCGGTTGGCGAGATCTATGTCTCGCCGCTCGATCTCAATGTCGAGTACGGCGGGGTCGAGCAACCCTTCAAGCCGGTGCTGCGCCTGGCCGCGCGCGTGGCCGATCGCAGCGGACACGACTGCGGCATCATCGTCATCAACTATCTGGGCGTGCGTCTGCTCGATGCGCTGGGTGACGTGCGTCAGACCAGCACCTGGCTGCTCAATCACGACGGCTACTGGCTGCGGGCGACACGCCCCGAGGATGCCTGGGGGTTCATGCGCGGGCGTCCCGAGCTGAACCTCGCGGTACGTCATCCCGCCGCCTGGTCACGGATCTCCGGCGCGATGCGTGGCCAGTTCGAGGACGATGACGGTCTGTGGAGCTTCGACACCCTGGTGCCAGCGCAGGTGGTGGCGCGCGATCCGGCGCGGTTCGAGGATGCCGCCGCCGGTGCGTGGAAGGTGGTCGATCATGTGCCGCGCGGGGTCTATCGCGCCGAGCTCATCGCCGTCTGGTTGCGCTATGCCACCATCCTCACCGGGCTGCTCACCGTCATCCTCGGCGCGGGTTGGGCGCTGCAGCGCAGCCAGCGCCGGGTCGAGCGGATGCGCGAGGCGGCGCTGCGTCTCGAGGCGCAGCGAGGCCTGTTCAGCTTCATCGACCAGGGGCTCGCGGGGATGATGGTGATGTCCCCGCAGGGAGAGTTGCAGCAGGTCAACGCGCGTTTCTGCGAGATCGTCGGTCGCGATCGTGATGACCTGATCGGCCGGCGCTGGTCGGATCTCGCCACCTCCGAGGATCCGCAGGCCGATGCGCGGATGTTCGAGACCGTCCTGCAGCAGGGGCGTTCGTGCATGCTCGACAAGCGCTGCCATCGTGCCGATGGCGAGGGCATCTGGGTGACGGTGGCCGTTGCGCCGGTACGTGATGGTGGCGGGGTGGTGACCGACATCGTCGCCCTGGTGCTCGACATCACCGAGCAGAAGCAGGCCAAGGAGCGGTTGCGCCACAGCGAGGAGCGGTTGCGACTGGCCGTCGATGCCGCCGAGGCCGGGGTCTGGACCTGGGACATCGGTGATGACGTCCTCTTCTTCAGTGATCGCTGCAAGGCGCAGTTCGGCCTCTCGGCCGATACCGAGGTCAGCTATCGACGCTTCTTCGAGGCGCTGCACCCGGCCGATCGTGAACGGGTCGACGCCCTGGTGCAGCGCTCGGTGCACACCGGAGAGGACTATGTCACCGAGTACCGGACGCTGTGGCCGGATGGCTCCGAGCACTGGATCAGTGCTCGCGGTCGACTCTATCCCATCGCCGGGCGCGAGCGCGGCCAACTCGGTGGCATCACCCTGGACGTCACCCGACGCCGCCGCATCGAGGCACGGCTGCAGGCGATGACGGCGCGTCTCGAGGCGCTGCTCGAGGCACTGCCGGTCGGGGTCGGCTTCACCAATACGCCCGACTGTCGTCGCGTCAGCGGCAATGCCGCGCTGCGACGTCTGTTCGGGCTCGGCGACGATGACAACCTCTCCGCTTCTTCGATAGATCCTGACGCCTTTGGTTCAAAGGTCCGCTACTGTCTTGATGGCCGCCAGCTGACAACCGATGAGCTGCCGCTGCAGCGTGCGGTACGCGAGGCGCGATCGATCCCCGCCTCGGAGCTGGAGGTGTCTCTCCCCGATGGTCGTCAGTGGACGGCCGAGGTTGCCGCCGCCCCGCTGTTCAACGAGGACGGTCAGTTGATCGGCGGCCTGATCGTGGTCAGTGATGTCAGCGCGCGCAAGCAGGCCGAGCGTGATCTGCAGGCACTCAATCTCGACCTGGAGCGTCGGGTGGAGGAGCGCACCGCCGAGGCGCGCGCGGCCAGTGCCGCCAAGAGTGACTTCGTGGCGAACATGAGCCACGAGGTGCGCACACCGATGAACGCCGTGCTCGGCTTCCTCGAGATCCTGCTCGATACCCCGCTGCAGCCGGAGCAGCGTGAGCTGGTGGGCAAGGTCAGGCGCTCGGCCCGGGCGCTGCTGGGGTTGCTCAACGACATCCTCGATTACTCCAAGCTCGACGCCGACAAGGTCGAGCTGGAGACGGCCCCCTTCGTGCTCGATGAGCTGTTGCGTGAGAGCGCCGAGCTGTTCGCCGTCACTGCCGCGGAGAAGGACGTGGAGCTGCTGATCGACGCGCCTCGTTCACTGAGCGGTTGCTATCGTGGCGATGCGCTGCGTCTGGGGCAGGTGCTCAACAACCTGCTCGGCAACGCCATCAAGTTCACCGATCAGGGGCATGTCGTCCTCGCGGTGCGGGGGAAAGGCGAGGAGGGCGGCCGGCGGTGGCTGCGCTTCGAGGTGCGCGATACCGGTATCGGGATCAGCAGCGAGCAGGCCGTGCGGTTGTTCCAGCCTTTCAGTCAGGCCGATCTCTCGACCACGCGCCGCTTCGGCGGAACCGGGTTGGGGCTGACCATCTGTGATCGACTGGTCCGGCTGATGGGCGGTGATATCGGTGTCGACAGCCGCGAGGGCGAGGGCAGTCTCTTCTGGTTCTCGCTGCCGCTCGAGATCGCCGATGGCGAGGTTGTTTCGAATCATGTCGAGGCGCTCACGCCCGGGCGGGTGCTGGTGGTCGATAGCCACGCCGAGGCGCGCGAGATCCTCGCGCGTTATCTCGGTAGCTGGCGCCTGGCGGTCGACAGTGTCGCCGACACCGACGATGCGCTCGGACGGATCCTGCAGGCCGATCAGCGGGGCGAGCCCTTCTCGCTGGTGCTGGCCGATTGGCGAATGCTGCGTCATGACGGGCTGTGGCTGCTCGATCAGATGCATGGCGCCGCCGCGCTCGGTCATCGGCCGGCTACCGTGGTGATGGTCTCGGCCTATGAGCACCAGGCGCTGTTGCGAGCGGTTGTCGAGGCGCCGGTGAAGCCCGAGAAGGTGTTGAAGAAACCCTTTACCCAGTCATCCCTGTTCGATGCCATCATCGGGCTGCAACAACATGGGCAGGTGGGCCTGCCCGAGCCCCGTCCCTTCGAGGCCAGTCCCTATGCGGGTGCCGAGCGCATCCGTGGCGCGCGGGTGTTGTTGGTGGAGGACAATCACACCAACCAGGAGATCGCACTGGCGATGCTCGGCAAGATGGGGCTGGAGGTGAGCATGGCCGACAACGGTCGCGAGGCGCTGGCGCGCTTTGCCGAACAGCCGCCAGACCTGGTGCTGATGGACCTGCAGATGCCGGAGATGGATGGTTTCGAGGCCACTGCCGCGCTCCGTGCCACCGCGCGGGGGCGTGAGGTGCCGATCGTGGCGATGACGGCGGCGGCATTCGAGAGCGATCGCGAGCGGGTGAGTGCCGCGGGGATGAACGACTTCATCGCCAAGCCCGTCGATCCGCGGCAGCTCGTCTCGGTGTTGCTGCGCTGGTTGCTCGATGGCGCCGAGTCCGAGGGCGAGACGGGGGCGGTGGATGTCGCCGCAGGGGCCGCACCGAGCGAGGAACTCGACCTGGCCTCGGTACGCGAGCGACTCGACGACGACGACGCCTTGCTGCGGGTCGTCCTCGATGGTTTCCTGCGCGATGTCGCCGACTGGCCCGCGCAGTTCGCCGCCGCCCGCAGCGGCGGCGATGGGCCGGGCGCGCTGCGTCTGGCGCATACCCTCAAGGGGGCGGCGGGCAATGTCGGCGCGGTAGGGGTGCAGCATGCGGCGCAGGCATTGGAGCGTGCGCTGGCCTCGACGACGGTCGACGCCGAGACCATCGACGGGCTGGAGGCCGAGTGTCTGGCCGCGCTCGACTCGGGCATCGTCGCGCTACGCACTGCGCTGGCCACCGACCTTGCCGCCGAGGGAGATATTGCCGCGAGCGAGATCGATGACGGCGGGCAGGATCTGGATGCCGCGCGGACGCTGATCGCGGAGCTGGAGTCGCTGTTGCAGGGGCACCGCATGGTGTCGGATGAGCTGTTGCGGCAACTGCGCGCGCGCCTGAGCGGACATGAGGCCGCTGAACGGGTCGATACCCTGCTGGCGCAGGTCGATGGGTTCGCCTATCCGCAGGCCCTGGAGACACTGCAGATCATGAGCGAGAGGTTGACATCATCATGAGTGCGCCGATCGTCGATATCCGCGACCCCTATGATGGCCTGACCGGGCCGGAGCGGCCGCGTCTGCTGGTGGTCGAGGACGACCCTACCAGTCTGCGCCTGATCGCCAGGATCCTCGGCGAGACCTACACCCTGATCATTGCCACCAACGGCAAGGATGCGCTGCGTCTGGCCGCCGACGCCCCCGAGCTGATCCTGCTCGACTACCATCTGCCCGACATCGACGGGCTGGACGTGTGTCGGCAATTGCACGCCAACCCGCTCACCGCGGAGATCCCGGTGATCTATGTCACTGGCGATCAGGACCCCCACCTCGAGGCCGAGGGGCTGCAGGCCGGAGCGATGGATTTCGTCACCAAGCCCTACTCGGCGGCGGTGCTGCGGGCGCGGATCAACACCCATGTGCAACTCAAGCGCAAGAGCGATCTGCTCGCGCTGCTTGCCGAGCGCGATGGCCTGACCGGGGTGGCCAATCGGCGCGTCTTCGATCAGCAGCTCGAACGCGAATGGCGGCGCGGGCTGCGGCACCGGACGCCGCTCTCGGTGGTCATGGTCGATGCCGACCACTTCAAGTCCGTCAACGATACCTGGGGGCATCTGGTCGGGGATGAATGTCTGCGTGGCATTGCCCGCTGTGCCGCTGTGCACCTGAAACGCCCGGCCGACCTGCTGGCGCGTTATGGGGGGGAGGAGTTCGTGCTGCTGCTGCCCGAGACCGATGCCGGGAGCGCCCGTGCCCTTGCCGAGATGATCCGCGAGGAGATCCGGACCCGCTTTGCCCAGGCCTCGGCCGAGCGCGGCGAAGGCCCCTGTCTGACCGCGAGCTTCGGCTGCGCCACCATCATTCCCGATGAGCAGGCATCGCCCGAGACGCTGCTGCGGGTTGCCGATCGCAATCTCTATCTGGCCAAGACCGGCGGGCGCAATCGTGTCGAGCCTGCGCTGTGAGCGGTAGGTGCCAAGCGCCGAGATTGATCGGTATCAGGTCGTCGGGTGAGTTGATCGACGGTTGGGGAGAGGCGTGGGCGCAGGTGCACCCGGGGACCGATGGGTACGGTCGGTGTGATCGGCGGACATAAAAAAAGCCGGCTTGAAGCCGGCTTTTTTGCGGAATTTGGTGGGCGCAGGTGGGATCGAACCACCGACCCCTGCCGTGTGAAGGCAGTGCTCTCCCGCTGAGCTATGCGCCCCGAAGAGGCTGCAAATATTAATGCCGCCTCCGGGGTTCGTCAACCCCCGGTCACGATTTTTTTCTTCTTTCAGGTCTGGCCCTGCTGGTCGAGGTCGCCGGGGGTGGGATCTGTGTGCGTCGTTGCGCTGTGCTGGCGCGGATGCTCGACTGCTGTCGTGTCAGTCATGGACTGTGATCAGCCCCTTGAGGATGCCGTGGCCGTGACGGACCGGTAGCGAATAATGCCCCTCGCCGTGGAGGATGCGTGCGCGACAGTCGGGGAGGTGGCGCGCGTACCAATGGGCATGGGCGACCGGGACGGTGTTGTCGGTATCGCCGTGCCAGAGGGTGATCGCCCGGTCGATGCGATCTGGCTCGAAGCCCCAGGGACGCGGGTAGAGGTGGAGGTCGCGCCGGGCGCCGTGAGCGCCATCGCGCATCGCGTCGACGATGGTGCGATCGAGCGCGGCGGTGACCTCGGGGCGGTCGAGCACGGCGCGATCGGGGGCGGCTGCGTTGCGATAGCGCAGCCGTGCGACCACCTCGGGACGGGCGGCGAGCAGCGCCGGGATGGGGCCGGTGTAGAAGCGGTTGGTCAGGCGCGGGAGACGGCGTGCGAGCGACAGGCTGGCGCGCACGCCCGGGGCCATGGTGCGACGGACCGGCGCGAGATAGATCGGCCCGAGCGGGCAGATCAGCGTACAGCGTTCGATCCGCGCGGGCAGGGCGGCGAGGCAGGCCAGCGCATAGGGACCGCCGCCGGAGACGCCGATCAGATCGAAGCGGTCGATACCGAGCCGCTCGGTCAGCTCGGCAAGATCGGCCGGCCAGTCGTGGATCTGGCGTCCCGGCCGATCGCTGGAGAGCCCGTAGCCGGGGCGGTCGGGGGCGATCAGGCGAATGCCCTCGATGCGCGCGGCCTGGTGTAGCAACCCCGCCTCCTGGCGTGAACTGGGGAATCCGTGACAGTAGCAGACCGGGTGACCGTCCGGCACACCGTATTCGGTATAACCGAGCTGACGCCCGTCGCCCAGCCTCAGGCGGCGATCATGCGGTGCGGGGATGGTCATGCCGGTGGGGTGTCTCTGTCGGTGTGGGCTCGGGCGCGCCAAGCACGGATGGCCTCGGCGTCGGTGGCGCGGTCGGCGGCATAGCGTCGATCGAGCTCGGCCAGCCGTGCATCCGGTGCGCGGCCCAGCCCGGAGACCGTCAACGCCGGCGCCGCCGTGCCGGCGTGTCCGGCATCGTGCGCGGCAAGCAGGTAGACACTGCGATCGCCGATCTCCATACGCTGCTCGACCTCGGTGTCGAGCCAGGCGAGGGCGGCACCATAACGCGGCGTACCGCTTGGGGTGCGCGCGACCTCGAGTCCGGCGAACTTGTCGTGATGGTGCCCGCTCGCCAGAGCGAAGCGCCACACCGCCTCGAGATCGTCGGCGTGCAGCAGGTGCAGCACGGCTCGACCGCTGCGTTCGATCAACCCCCAGGTGTGATGATGACGGGCGACGGTGAGCAGGAGTCGGGGCGCCTCATGGACGATCGAGGCGCGGGTCACCGAGCTGGCGATGAAGCCGCCCCGGCGTGCGCCATCGCTGGCGGTGACCAGCCACAGCGGTGGGTCGTAGAGACCGAACACCTCGGCGATGGTTGCGGCGGACTGGGGCGAGGGCGCTCGCATACGAATCTCCGGGGTCAGTCGCGCGGTGCCGGGTCGATGTCCTGATAGACCTCGGGGCGGAAGCGCGGGGTGCAGATGGCGAGAAAGACCAGATCATCGGTGCCGATGTTGGCGATGCGCTGGGGGGTGGCGGCAGGGATGCGGACCAGGTCGCCGGGTCCGACATCCCGGTCGGTGCCGTCGTCGAGCGCGATGCGTCCGCTGCCGCGGAGGATCAGATAGCGCTCGGTGGTGGCCGCGAGCCGATGCAGACGGGTGGCGGTGCCGGGTGCGACCCGGGCGCGCGCGATCGAGACCTCGGGGTCATCGGCCCGGTTCCAGGTCTCGAGAATGAAGCAGCCTTCCTCGAAGAAGTACTCCGCCCCGGGGTCGGGGCGGTGGATCTCGATGGTGCTCATTGCGTTGCGGCCGCAGCGGCCGCGCGTCGCCGATAGGCCGCCGAGCGCCGATCGCCGCCCCGGGGGCGGGGCTGCGGGCGACGGTTGAGGGCGCTGGCGATGCGTGTGCAGAAGGCGTCGTCGCCGAGTACCCAGGCCTTGTTGGTGGAGTCGCGGATGCGCCCGAGCAGTGGCTCGCCGACGGGGGTCTCGGCCAGTCGCGCATAGTGCTCGCGTCTGGCCTTCATGCTGCGTCCGAGCCGGTTGTATTCGGTGTGCGGAGTGGTCAGCGGATCGTCCTCGCCGAGCGCGTTGGCGCCGTGGCTCGACCAGCCGTAATCGGCCGGGTGATCGACCAGACCGGCGCGCACCGCGTTCGACTCGATATAGAGCGAGACGGGGAGCAGATAATCCTTGGGGTCGAGCAGGGTGGCGCGATAGCGACCCTCCCAGAGGGTGCCGGTACGTTCGTAACGGGCGTTGAAGTATTGGACGTAATAGCGCCCGACATACTGCATGAGCTTGCCGATGCCGTTTTCCTGGTGTGGGGTCAGCAACAGATGAAAGTGGTTCGGCATCAGCACATAGGCGTGGATCGAGCACTGGAACTTCTCGGTCGCCGCCTTGAGCTTCTCCCAGATGAACCAGTAGTCATCTTCCTCGAAGAGGATACGCTGACGGTTGTTGCCGCGCTGGATGACGTGCTGCGGGTAACCGGGCAGGACGAATCTTGGTAGACGTGCCATGGCTAGGGTCGGATCCGGTTGATTGCCTTACCTTGCAGTATAGCCAGCTGGCGCTGGATTGCAGGCTGATGACAGGACCGATCTCGGGGTCTGAGTGGCGCGAAGACTGCATGTTGGCGAGCGGCTCTAGATGACCCCGGAGATCGATGCCGGAGAGCGTCGCCCGGGTGCCGTTCCATGAGGGGCGGGGCGATGCGACCGCTGTGCGCCGCGGCCGCTGTCGGTGTGTGTACGTTGGTGGTCGATCGCGGCCTGCGGTGTCGGCGCTCGCCGGGCAGGCCGGTTCCGGGGTGGCGTTGGCTGGCGCTGAGGAATTATCATTAGACGTTTTACCCGCTGGAGCGCCGCATGCTCGATATCAATCCGATCGCCTCGCAGATCAATGACCTGAAGGGACGCCTGCAGTCCCTTAGGGGGTATCTTTGACTACGATGGCCGTCAAGAACGCCTGACCGAGGTCCTGCGCGAACTCGAGGACCCCGACGTCTGGAACGAGCCCGATCGCGCTCAGGCACTCGGTCGCGAGCGCGCCACCCTGGAGGCGGTGGTGGTGACCATCGATGAACTCACCTCGGGGCTGGCCGACGCCGATGACCTGCTGGCGATGGCCGTCGAGGAGGAGGACGCCGACACCGTCGCCGCGCTCGAGGCCGATCTCGCCGGTTACGAGGCCCGGGTCGCCGAACTCGAGTTCCGTCGCATGTTCTCGGGCGAGATGGATGCCAACAACGCCTTCGTCGACATCCAGGCCGGATCCGGCGGCACCGAGGCCCAGGACTGGTCGGAGATGCTGTTGCGGATGTATCTGCGCTGGGGCGAGCGTCGTGGCTTCAAGACCGAGCTGATGGAGGCATCGGCCGGCGAGGTCGCGGGCATCAAGTCTGCCACCATCAAGTTCGAGGGCGAGTACGCCTTCGGCTGGCTGCGCACCGAGACCGGCGTGCACCGCCTGGTGCGCAAGTCGCCGTTCGACTCGGGCAACCGCCGTCACACCTCGTTCGCCTCGGTGTTCGTCTCCCCCGAGATCGACGACACCGTCGACATCGAGATCAATCCGGCGGATCTGCGCATCGACGTCTATCGCGCCAGCGGCGCCGGCGGTCAGCACGTCAACCGGACCGAGTCGGCGGTGCGTATCACCCATAACCCGACCGGCATCGTCACCCAGTGCCAGAACGACCGTTCGCAGCACAAGAACAAGGATCAGGCGATGAAGCAGCTGCGCGCCAAGCTCTACGAGCTGGAGATGCAGAAGCGTCAGGCCAGTCAGCAGGCGCTGGAGGACAGCAAGTCCGACATCGGCTGGGGCAGCCAGATCCGCTCCTACGTGCTCGACCAGTCGCGGATCAAGGATCTGCGCACCGGCGTCGAGATCGGCAACACCCAGTCGGTCCTCGACGGTAACCTCGACCCCTTCATCGAGGCCAGCCTCAAGAGCGGCCTGTGACGACCCGGAGACCCAGATGACCGAACAGGCACAACAGCCCGCCGTCGACGCCGACGAGAACAAGCTGATCGCGCAGCGGCGCGAGAAGCTCGCCGCGCTGCGCGAGGCGGGGGTGGCCTTCCCCAACGACTTCCGTCGCGACGCCCTCGCCGCCGACCTGCTCGAGCGTTATGCCGAGGTCGACGGCGAGGCGCTCGAGGCGCAGCCGGTGCGCGTGCGCCTCGGCGGCCGACTGATGAGCCGCCGGGTGATGGGCAAGGCAAGCTTTGCCCACATCCAGGACATGAGCGGACGCATCCAGCTGTTCGTGCAGCGCGACCAGCTCGGTACCGACGCCTATCAGGCGTTCAAGCGCGACCTCGACCTCGGCGACATCCTCGGCGTCGAGGGCGTGCTCTTCCGCACCCGCACCGGCGAGCTGTCGGTCAAGTGCGACAGCGTGCGCCTGCTGACCAAGTCGCTGCGTCCGCTGCCGGAGAAGTTCCACGGCCTCACCGACATGGAGAGCCGTTACCGCCAGCGCTATCTCGACCTGATCATGAACGCCACCACCCGCGAGACCTTCCGGGTGCGTACCGCGATCGTGCAATTCATCCGCGAGTATCTCAACGCCCGCGGCTATCTCGAGGTCGAGACCCCGATGATGCAGGTGATCCCGGGCGGCGCCGTGGCGCGTCCCTTCATCACCCATCACAACGCGCTCGACATGGACCTGTTTCTGCGCATCGCCCCCGAGCTGTTCCTCAAGCGACTGGTGGTCGGCGGTTTCGAGAAGGTCTACGAGATCAACCGCAACTTCCGCAACGAGGGGCTCTCGACCCGGCACAACCCCGAGTTCACCATGCTCGAGTTCTATCAGGCCTATGCCGATTATCGCGACCTGATGGATCTCACCGAGGCGATGCTGCGGGCGATGGCCGAGCGCGTGCTCGGGCGTACCACCATCGACTACCAGGGCGCGAGCTACGACTTCGGCAAGCCGTTCGCGCGGATGACGGTGCGCGAGGCGATCCTCCACTTCAACCCCGAGCTCGGCGCCGCCGACATCGATGATCTCGATGCCGCGCGTCGCGTCGCCGAGGGGATGGGTCTCGCGGTCAAGCCGGGCTGGGGCCTGGGCAAGGTGCAGATCGAGCTGTTCGAGCACACTGCCGAACACCAACTGATGGACCCGACCTTCATCACCGAGTACCCGACCGAGGTCTCGCCGCTGGCGCGGCGCAACGACGCCAACCCCTTCGTTACCGACCGTTTCGAGTTCTTCGTCGGCGGGCGCGAGCTGGCCAATGGCTTCTCCGAGCTCAACGACGCCGAGGACCAGGCCGAGCGCTTCCGCAAGCAGGTCGAGGAGAAGGAGGCCGGGGATCTCGAGGCGATGTACTACGACGCCGACTATGTGCGTGCGCTCGAGCACGGCATGCCGCCGACCGCGGGCGAGGGCATCGGCATCGACCGGCTGGTGATGCTGTTCACCGACGCCCCGTCGATCCGCGACGTGCTGCTGTTCCCGCACATGCGTCCCGAGGGGCGCGGTTCGGCGGCCTGAGCTACCGAACCGCCTCCTCAGGCCGCGGGTTCGAGGGCATAGGGCAGGGGCTGAACCTTCAGCACCGGCCCGTGCTCGCCGAGCCGCGCCTCGCCATGCTCGGCGATCGCGATCTCGAGGACCACCAGCAGTTCGTAGCGCCCGGCGCCGTGTGGCGCGGCGTCGACCACCCGACCGCTGGCCTGACCCGAGCTGCTCGCCGCCGCGAACAGGACGTCGCCCGGCTGCGGCGCCGGCGCCTCGGCCGGCTCGAGGGTGAGGGTGGCGCGATACATGCGGCGCTTGAGTTTGCCCAGGTGATGCATCCGGGCGACGACCTCCTGTCCGGTGTAGCACCCCTTGTTGAAGCTCACCCCGTCGATCAGTTGCAGATTGAGCATCTGCGGGATGAAGGCCTCGGCGGTCCCGGCATGGACGCTGGGCAGCCCGGCGCGGATGTCGAGCCGTCGCCAGATCGCGCCGTCGCTCGGTGTGGCGTGCGCGGCCAGCGCCTCCCACAGCCCGCGCGCACGTTCGAGCTCGGCGAGCAGCAGATAGCGTGGTGTGGCGTCGGGCAGGGCGATGACCGCAACCCCGTCGCGCTGCGCGAGTCCGTTGGCGTGCGCCGGCACCGCCAGCTCGAGCCGTTCGAGCAGCGCCGGCGCCTCGGTGCCGGCCAGGCCGAGCACGACCAACTGGTCGCCGGCGGCCTCGAGCCGCACGCGGCTACGCAGCACATAGCGCCGCAGATGGGCAAGCGTCGTCTCGATGCGCTCGGCGGGCAGCAGCAGCGCCCGGATCTCGTCGAGCGCGATCAGCCGGCCGCAGGCCAGTACGCGTCCCTTCTGGGTACAGAGCGCGGTGAGCTGGGTGTGCTCGGCGGAGAGTTCGCGTACATCGTTGGTGAGTTGCCCCTGGAGGAAGTCCGCGGCATCCTCGCCCCGGGCCAGCAGGACATCGAACTGGGTGAGCGCGAACAGTCGGCATGCCTCGCCGGTCGGGTGTTCGGGAAAGTGCGCCTGACCGAGATCGTCGAACCGGGCGCCGTGTGCGTCGAGAAAGTCTCGCCATTGCGTCATCATCAACCCCTGCCTTGGGAACCTTCGGTTGCTGATTGGGAACTTGCCAATCCTTATGCGACCGAAGCGTGCCCGAGACAACCCCGGCGGCTTGCATGCCGCCCGGGAGACGGTCGCCCCGGGCGACCGTCTTCGCCATCGTCGGCACCCACAACCCGAAGCCAGCAGGGAGCCTGTGCGCTCGTTCGTGCGGCCCCGTCCATATGGAGAGATCAGCCCCTTGTCGAGATATCAAGCGACCCCGCCCGTAGACAGTCTGGTGCTCTACAAGACCCATCCGGCCCGCGTCCTCGGCGTCGGCGACAAGATCGAGATCCAGCTCGACGGCGGCAGTACCAAGCGCGTGCGTCCCAAGGACATCGTGCTGCTGCATCCGGGGCCGTTGCGTTCGCTCGGTGAACTCGAGACGCGCCCCGAGGGCGCGGTGGAGGACGCCTGGGAGCTGCTCGAGGGCGAGCAGACCACGCTCGAGGATCTCGCCGAGCTGGCCTTCGCCGAGTTCACCCCGGTGACGGCCTGGGCGAGCTGGCTGCTGGTTGCCGAGGGGCTGCGTTTCTGCGGCACCCCCGAGTCGATCACGGTGCGCTCGCGTGCCGAGGTCGAGCGCGATCGCGCCGAGCGCGAGGCTAAGGCCGCCGCCGAGCGTGACTGGAAGGCCTTTCTCGAGCGCATGCGTGCGGCCACCCCGACCGCGGAGGATCGCGGACGACTCGCCGAGGTCGAGCGGCTGGCGCTGGGGCAGACCGAACGCAGTCGTATCCTCGAGGCGCTCGGTTATCCGCAGACCCCGGAGCACGCCCATCGCGCGCTGGTCGAGGTCGCCTACTGGCCGGCCAACCACAATCCCTATCCGGCGCGCCGCGGCGTGCCCGGGGAGGACGCCGCGCTCGCGGTGCCGGCGCTGGACGAGGACGAGCCGCGGCTCGATCTCACCCATCTCGAGGCCTTCGCCATCGACGACGAGGGCAACGAGGACCCGGACGACGCCCTGAGTCTCGATGGCGAGCGGGTCTGGGTCCACGTGGCCGATGTCGGTGCCCTGGTCGCGCCGGACGGTCCGCTCGATCTCGAGGCGCGCAGTCGGGGTGCCAACCTCTATCTGCCCGAGGGCATGGTCAAGATGCTCCCGCCCGAGACCACCACCCGGCTCGGGCTCGGGTTGCAGCCGGTCTCGCCGGCGCTCTCCTTCGCCATGCGTTGCGACGAGCAGGGCGAGCTGCACGACATCGAGGTCCATCGCAGCTGGGTCAGGGTGCAGCGCCTGACCTATACCGAGGTCGAGCGACGCCTCGATGAGGCGCCCTTTGCCGCGTTGCGCGCCACGATTGCGCGTTTTCATGCCCGTCGCCAGACCAATGGCGCCACCCGACTGGCGTTGCCCGAGGTCAGTGTGCGTGTCGAGAACGGCGAGGTGCGGATCCGCTCACTGCCGCGGCTCGAGAGTCGCGAGCTGGTCACCGATGCCATGCTGATGGCCGGCGAGGCCGCCGCGCGGCTCTGTCTCGAGCACGGCCTGGCGATCCCCTTCGCCACCCAGGCCGCACCGGATCCGGCCGAGGAGGCCAGCGACCTGGCGAGCATGTATGCGCGCCGGCGCTGCTTCAAGCCGACCCGCTTGCTGTGTGAGCCCGATCTTCACGCCGGCTTGGGGCTGGCGCTCTATACCCGTGCCACCAGCCCGCTGCGTCGTTATTCCGACCTGCTGGTCCATCAGCAGCTGCGGGCCTGGCTCGCCGGCGCGACGCCGCTCGATCGCGAGCAGGTGGTCGAGCGGGTCGCGCAGGCGGAGCTGGCCGCCGCTGCGGTGCGCCGCGGCGAGCGACTCTCCAATCAGCACTGGAAGCTGGTCTATCTGCGTGACAACCCCGGATGGCGGGGCGAGGGCGTGGTGGTCGGTCTGGAGGAGCGCAGGGCGGTGGTGCTGGTGCCCGAGCTGGCGCTGGAGGCGCGGATACGGACCCGTGAGCGGCTGGCGCTCAACGACACCCTCAAGCTGGCGCTCGCCGATGTCGATCTGCCCGAGCTGAACGTGAGTTTCCGCGTGCTCGGTTGAGCTGTCGCGGCTTCGGGTATACCCTTGCGAACTTTGTGGCTTACTGCCGGGGCGTGGAGCGCCCCCGGCGGGCGGTCTGCCGGCGCCGCCCGTCCCCCTCGGGGGCGAGCGCCGTCCGGGCTTCGATGCCTCAGGCGCCCCAGCGGCGCACCGTGCCGGTGTCGAGATGGACGAAGTTCGAGCGCGGGTAGTAACCGACACCGCCACGACCGAGCGCGACGGCGGTATCGCGCAGATGGCGGATGGAGAGGTCGGGGAAGCGGACGTCGACGGCCTGTCCGGTCATGTGCAGGCTCTTCTTGGCGACGCCGCGCGAGGTGCGGCGCAGCATCGCATTGGTGCGGGGCGAGCGGTAGGCGCTGAGGATCTGGTAGGTGGCGTCGGGGTCGCCGAGACGCAGCTTGACGTCGTAGAGGATGTCGAAGAGTTGCGGGTCGATGGCGACGATGTCGTCGGTGCGGAAGTCGCGGAAGAAGTGATTGAGCTTGTTCAGCGCTGCGCGTTGGTAGCGATCCCCGATGCGATAGGTGACGGCGATCTTCTCGTCCGTGTGCATGTGGTGCAGGGATAGCACCCGCGGGCGCTCGCTCGGCGACTTGGCCAGTACGGGCGCAGCTGCGGTCGATAGGGCGAGCCCCAGGAAATGGCGTCTGTTCATGTTCCCCCCCGGTACATGATGTTCAACGGATTGTATGGCGAAGATTTTTCCCTAATGCATCCAGCGTGAACGCATGACGTGTAAATGACGGCATTGCGTTCGACAGTGGTGCAGCTGGGAGCGGGCGAGCAGCCCGAAGTGACGTCGACATCCTGTGCATGTGCCCGCTCCATGGGGTTTTCATTATATCCATGCGGCCGATTGAGTCAAATGGAGATTGCCAAATAATGATTATTTGGAAACCTGAGAATTAACATTAGGTGTTATTGGTAAGGTCTTGTTGTTGTTTTTTCTGTTTTTGGGTTTTAATAAATGAAGTGATTTATTAATTCAGGTGCTCGAATCTACTCGAAGTCCTGTTGCTCGTCATTTTCGAAGCTTTTTTGAGTTTCGCTTTGTTGTTTCAAGTTGCTGTTTTTGATGGTTTTGAGGAATTGCTTTAACAGCTTTTTGAGTTGATGCTGTTTCTCTTGTTCTGAATGATTTCTTTTTTGTTTTTCTGACAGGTTTTTCGAAGAATATTTTTTTGCGCTTTGCTGTTTTTCATTCGCTGGAGAAGTCGTGGTTGAATGGCGGTGAAGATTGTTGTTTCATGACTGAAACGCGCAGAGGTTCCTGCCATCCGGCTCGGGGACTGAACGTCAACCCAGGTGTGGCGACGATGGTCGTCGGACTCACTTCAGGGAGGCGCATGATGTCGGCGCAACGCATTGATAAATCAGCGCGCGTGAAGGTGTGGCAGATGCTGTTTGGTGCCTTCGGCGGGGGTGTTTGGCTGCTGTGCTGGGGGGGCGTGCCGATCGCGATGGCCGACGTCTACAAATATGCCGACGCACACGGCAACGTCTATTTCACCGATGTGCCGCTCAAGGGTGGACAGTACCGCTTGCAGTGGCACCGTGAGTCCGGTCAGCTCGCCGAGGAGAACCGCTCCAGGTTCTCGCAGCTGCAGATCGAGCGCTCGCCCAGGGGCGAGTCCAAGCCGCTCAGCCGCTCATTGCGGGCCCGGCGCGCGCGCTACGAGGCGTTGGTCTCGGCCAACGCGCGCCGTCACGGACTCTCGCCGGCGTTGCTGCACGCGGTGATCCGCGCCGAGTCGGCCTATGATCCGCGCGCCGTCTCATCGGCGGGCGCCCAGGGGCTGATGCAGTTGATGCCGGCCACGGCGGCGCGCTACGGCGTCGCCGACAGCTTCGATCCGGCCGACAACGTCAGCGGCGGCGCGGCCTATCTGCGCGATCTGCTGGATCTCTTCGACAATGACCTGCGTCTCGCCCTGGCCGGCTACAACGCCGGCGAGGGTGCGGTGCTCAAGCACGGGCGCAAGATCCCGCCCTATGCCGAGACCCAGGCCTATGTGCGCAAGGTATTGCAGTATCTGTGGGCCGAGCGCCCGGTGCACGTGACCATCTCGAGCGTACCGGGTGAGGACTGAGGTGGACGGCCAGCGGCGCTGTGCTCAGTCCTCGCCGATGACGCGCTCGTCGCGCGGGGTCGAGAGCAGTCGCTCGGCCTCGGCCTGTTGGGCGGCGAAGATCAGCCGGTAGTCGACGCCCGGCGGGGCCTCTGCGGCCTGGCGGCGGCTGCGCACCAGGGCGCGGGCGTCCTGGTAGTGCTCGAAGGTGTCGAGGTGTTCGAGCTTGAGCGGCTGCTGGGTGATGCTGTAGACGAAATACGGCATGCGGGCACTCCTGATACCGCCATCGGGCGGCTCGATCCCTGTGGGGTGGCGTTCGAGTGTATCGCAAAGTCGGGCGCCGGTGGATCGCCGCCGGCGCCCGTATCGGGCTCAGCGCAGGTTCTTCTTGTAGGAGGGCACCTGGGCGTTGCGCGCCTTGGAGACGTTGGCGAATTCCAGGGTGACGCTCGCCAGCTCCACCCGGGTGAAGTCGGCGCCGGTGAGATCGGCACGATGGAGGATGGCGCCGCCGAGCACAGCATCGGTGAGATCGGCGTCGGTGAGATCGGCGTAGCGGAAGTTGGCGTCCTGCGCCGAGGCATGACAGAGCCGCGCGCCGCGCAGATCGGCGCCTTCGAGATTGGCGAGATTGAGCACGGTGAAGCCGTCGCTGAAGGCGCTGCCGAGATCGGCCTCGCAGAGCCGGGCGCGGGTGAGGTTGGCGTCGTTGAGATGACTGTCGCGCAGATCGGCGCCGCTGAGATCGGCCTCGGCGAGGTTGGCCTTGATCAGGAGCGCGCGATGGGCGTGCACCCCGACCAGGTTGGCGCCCTGGAAGTCGGCGCCGCGCAGGTCGGCATGGGCGAGGGTGGCCCCGGCGAGATCGGCCTGGCGCAGCTCGACGTTGCGCAGGTCGGCGCCGCTGAGATCGGCCCCGGCCAGTCGTGCGGCGTTGAGCATCGCCGCGCGCGACGGGCGCTCAGCCCCGAGCCGGGCGCGCGTCAGGTTGGCCTCGGCGAGATCGGCTGCGCGCAGCTGCGCACCGACCAGGATCGCCTCGCGCAGGCAGGTCCCGTGCAGCCGGGCGCCGACCAGATCGCTGGCGCTGAGGTCGGCGCCGCTGAGATCGAGCCCCGAGAGATCGGCGCCGTCGAGCCGCATGTCGCGCAGGTCGGCGCCGACGAGAGTGTCGCGCTCGATTTCCGCCAGCACCTCGCCACTGTCGCGGTGTCTGATTTCGATCATGCCGGGATCTCCTCCTGGTCCTTGTCGTTGTTGGGTGGGGCCGGGGTCGTTGACGCCTCCCGCGCCGACCCGGGCCGATCGACAGCCTGTCGATCACGCGGATAAGATTCTCGGTTCGGCGACCGATGGCGGCCGTCGCTCGTGGGCGATTCACGAGACCATTCAACAGGAAGCGCCATGAAACTCGAAACTCTTGCCATTCATGCCGGGTTCGAACCCGATCCCACCACCAAGTCGGTGGTGACCCCGATCTACCAGACCACCAGCTACGCCTTCGACGACACCCAGCACGGCGCCGATCTGTTCGACCTCAAGGTCCCGGGGAATATCTACACCCGGATCATGAATCCCACCACCGACGTGCTCGAGCGTCGGGTCACGGCGATGGAGGGTGGGGTCGGTGCGCTGGCCTTCGCCTCCGGCATGTCGGCGGTGACCAACGCCATCTTCACCCTGGCGCAGGCCGGCGACAACATCGTTGCCGTCTCGCGGCTCTACGGCGGCAGCTACAACCTGTTCGCCCACACCCTGCCGCGGCTCGGCATCGAGGTGCGCTTCGCCGAGCCCAACGACATCGCCGCCATGGATGCCCTGGTCGATGCCAAGACCAAGGCGGTGTTCTGCGAGTCGATCGGCAATCCCGCCGGCAACGTCGCCGACGTCCAGGCGATGGCCGACATGGCCCACGCCCACGGCGTGCCGCTGATCGTCGACAATACCGTGCCCTCGCCCTATCTGCACCGTCCCTTCGAGCACGGCGCCGATATCGTGGTCCACGCCCTGACCAAGTACATGGCCGGTCATGGCACCACCATCGCCGGGATGATCGTCGACTCCGGCAAGTTCCCCTGGGCCGAGCACGCCGAGCGCTTCCCGATGCTCAACCAGCCCGATCCGTCCTATCACGGCGTGGTCTACACCCAGGACATGGGCGAGGCGGCCTTCATCACCCGCGCCCGGGTGGTACCGCTGCGTAACATGGGGGCGGCGCTCGCGCCCTTTAACAGCTTCCTGGTGCTGCAGGGCATCGAGACCCTGGCGGTGCGCATGGACCGTCACTGCGAGAACGCCCTGGCCGTCGCCCAGTATCTCAAGGACCACCCGCGCGTGGCCTGGGTGCGCTATGCCGGTCTGCCCGACAGCCCGGACTACCCGCTGATCCAGCGCTACATGGATGGCGGCAAGGCCAGCGCCATCCTCTCGTTCGGCATCAAGGGCGGTCGCGATGCCGGTGCGCGCTTCATCGACGCGCTCAAGCTCACCGTGCGGCTGGTCAACATCGGCGACTCCAAGACGCTCGCCTGCCACCCGGCCACCACCACCCACCGCCAGCTCTCGCCCGAAGAGATGGCGCGCGCCGGGGTCAGCGAGGACCTGATCCGGCTCTCGGTCGGCATCGAGCACATCGACGACATCATCGCCGATCTCGATCAGGCCCTGGCCGCCTCGGCCTGATCCGTTCGGCCCCGCGCCCGGCGCGGGGCCCCCCGTCATGGATCGGATCACCACACTGTTTCCGCTCTGGGCGCTGGCTGCGAGTCTGCTGGCGCTCACCTTTCCAGACCCCTTGGCCGCGCTCAAGCCCGGTATCGTGCCGCTGCTCGGGGTGGTGATGTTCGGCATGGGCGCGACCCTGAGTCCGGGCCAGTTCAGCGCGGTGTTGCGTCGCCCCGGGGTCATCGGCCTGGGCGTGGTCCTGCAATACCTGCTGATGCCGTTTGCGGCCTGGGCGATCGGACTCGCCCTCGGTCTGCCGCCGCAACTCCTCGCCGGGCTGGTGCTGGTCGGCGCCGCCCCCGGTGGCACCGCCTCCAACGTCATCTGTTATCTGGCGCGCGGCGATCTCGCGCTCTCGATCACCCTGACCACGGTCTCGACCCTGCTCGCGGTGGTGCTCACCCCCGTGCTCACCCTGCTCTATGTCGGCGAGCGGGTCGCGGTCCCCGCCCTCGACATGTTCTGGTCGATCCTGCGCATCGTGCTGGTGCCGGTCGCACTCGGGGTGCTGGTCAACCGGCTGCTGGGGGCGCGGCTGGCGATGTTCGAGCGGGTCTTCCCGCTGATCTCGGTGGCGGCCATCGTGTTCATCATCGCGGTGATCGTGGCGCTCAATCACGACCAGCTCGTCACCCTCGGGCCGCTGGTCGCGCTTGCCGTGGTGCTGCACAACCTCACCGGATTGAGTCTGGGCTATACGCTGGCGCGCCTGCTGGGGCAGGGCGAGGCGCGGGCGCGGACCCTGGCGATCGAGGTCGGGATGCAGAACTCGGGGCTCGCCGTGGCGCTCGCGATCAAGTCCTTCTCCGCCGCCGCGGCACTGCCCGGTGCGCTGTTCTCGATCTGGCACAACCTCTCCGGCGCGCTGCTCGCCGCCTGGTGGTCGCGGCGGCCACCGCCGTCTGGGGCTTGAACCGCATCTTGAACCGCGAAGGCACAAAGCGCGCAAAGGGGGGGAAGAGCTTCCAGCGATCAGCCGCCAGCCGCCAGTGGTGGTCTGTCCTCAATCACTGGCGCGAAGCGCAGTCGCTGGAGCTAAAGGCGGCTGTCAGCGTCGTAGGATGGGCAAAGCGCAGCGTGCCCATCAAGGGTCGCGCTGCCGTCGAGTACGGCGCCCACTGGAGGCTGACGACTGGAGGCTTAACCCCCTTCGCGTCCTTCGTGTCTTTGCGATTTTTTGATTATCAACGGCTTGTAAATTTTTGATGATCCTAGATCGAGGATGAGGGCTTGCGCGGGGGAGGTGTTTGCCCCACCTCGTGGGAATCCTTCCATCGGTTGCCGGATCGCTCGAAACCACTGCTCTATTGGTGCCTAACCCCTTGGCGGGGTGGGCGTGGTGGTGGCGTCGGCGGCGGTGGGTGACGACCCGAGGAGCCTCCGTCATGCTGATTCGCAAGCCTGCCGATATCCCGTCCTCCGAGATCACCCCACCGGAGGTATGGCGCGCGCGTCGTACCTTCATCCAGGGCGCCGCGCTGGGTGTGGGCGCGGCGGCGCTGGCGCCGCTCGGCGCCGTCGCTGCGACCTATCCGCGTCCCGGCGAGGACGAACCACTGACCCCGCGCGAGTTCGTCACCGGCTACAACAATTTCTACGAGTTCGGGACCGACAAGGGGGACCCGGCGGCACACGCCCATCGGCTGCGCACCCGGCCCTGGTCGGTGGTGGTCGATGGCGAGTGCGCGCGTCCCGGCGAGATCGGCATCGAGGACATCCTCAGCGGGTTCGATCAGCAGGAGCGCATCTATCGGCTGCGTTGTGTCGAGGCCTGGGCGATGGTGATCCCCTGGCTCGGCTTCCCGCTCGGTGAGCTGCTGGCGCGTTTCGAGCCGACCTCGCAGGCGCGCTATGTCGCCTTCGAGACCCTGTTCGACCCCGAACAGATGCCCGGTCAGCGTCGCCGGGTGCTCGACTGGCCCTATCGCGAGGGGCTGCGTATCGACGAGGCGATGCACCCGCTGACGCTGCTCGCCACCGGGCTCTATGGCGAGACCCTGCCGAACCAGAACGGCGCGCCGCTACGGCTGGTGGTGCCCTGGAAGTACGGCTTCAAGAGCATCAAGTCGATCGTGCGCATCCGCTTCACCGCCGAGCAGCCGCCGGCGACCTGGAACAGGATGCAACCCGACGAGTACGGCTTCTATGCCAACGTCAATCCCGCCGTCGACCATCCGCGCTGGAGCCAGAAGAGCCATCGCATGATCGGTGGCGGCTGGCTGGCGAAGCGGCGCGAGACCCTGCCGTTCAACGGCTATGCCGAGGAGGTCGCCGGGCTCTATGCCGGCATGGACCTGAGGCGCTTTTACTGATGACCGGGCGCGACTGGGTGGCCTGGGCCAAGCCCGGGGTCTTTCTGCTCTGTCTGCTGCCGCTGGCGTTGACCCTGGCGCAGGGGCTCGGTGGTGGGCTGGCGCTGGGGGCCAATCCGGTCGAGACGCTGCTCCATCGCAGCGGGCTGTGGACCCTGCGGATGCTGCTGCTCACCCTCGCGCTGACCCCGCTCAGTCGCGCCCTCGGGCGGCCCTGGCCGATCCGGCTGCGGCGCATGCTGGGGCTGTTCGCCTTCTTCTACGGCATGCTCCATCTGCTCGTCTATCTGTGGCTCGACCGCGCGCTCGACTGGCCGGTGATCGTCGAGGACCTGACCGAGCGGCCTTACATCATCGTCGGCATGGTGGCGCTGGTGCTGATGAGCGTGCTGGCGCTGACCTCGACCCGTGGCTGGCAGCGTCGGCTGCGGCGCAACTGGAAGCGGTTGCACCGCGTCGTCTACCTGATCGCGGTGCTCGGGGTGTTGCACTTCCTCTGGCTGGTCAAGGCCGATCTGCGCGAGCCGCTGATCTATGCCGTCATCCTCGGCGTGCTGCTGGCGCTGCGGCTGCCCTGGGGGCGTTGGCGGCGCGCCTGGGCTCAGTCGGCTCCGGCGGTGGCGCGGCGCTCGGCGAGTTCGTCGCGATAATCGAGGAAGTCGAGCAGGTGTGCGCCCAGCCGGGCGTCGATCTCGCCGGCCTCGGGTTCGTGCTCGGGCTGGTCGCGATGCCGATAGGCCAGATCCGGGGCCACCATCTCCAGGGTGATGTAGGCGAACAGGCTCTCGGCGACCAGGGTCGCGGCCCGGCAGCGCCATTCCGGCTGGTCGCGATCGAGCCGGGCGAGCCGTTCGGGTTCGATGGTGCCGGTCTGCAACCGGGTCCAGTCCTCGATCAGTTGGCGGGTGGGGGCGTCGGTGGTGTCGTGCATGGCGTCTGGCTCCGGGAACTGAATCGGCCAGTCTAGGGATGCCTCCGGGGAGGGTAAACCCCGGACCCCGTCCGGGGTGGAGGCCGATGTCCGAGGCGAGGTGTTCCCGCGTGGCTGTGAATGGTCTTCTGATCCAGCCTCTCAGGGGCCGAGGCGCTCTTGTGTTCGCGCTCTTTACGTGTTCCTCGCCGATCTTTCCATGCGCGTGACTTTTTCGGTTTCGAATCTTTTTGATTGTTTTTTATCAGGGTCTTATGGCCATTTTTCGGGGGTTCTTGAGAAGTCTTCGCTTGTGTCGCTTCGTTTTATCGGTATCATAAAAAACACAAATCAGCTTCACGGCGCCATGCTCTCACCAAGTCGGTGGGTGTTGCGGGGATGCCTGTTTCGACCCCTGTGATGGCGTGACAGGACAGGGTGATCGCGGCCAGTCCCCGCGCACCATCTACGCCGGAATCGGATATGCGCCGGTTGATCGGATCGCCCAGGTCACTGGCGTGAAGCTGTACCGTCTTTTCGTTCAACCGAGGACGCACGCGGGAGCGCCATCGCGCTTCCGCTGATGATCCGGCGGCTCGGTCATCGCCGATGATCGCCGGGACGTCCCGTCTCCATTCGCGCAGCAGTGCGCGTATCCGCCGCGTGGCGTGTCTGCCCGACTCAGGTCTCGGGTCCATGCCTCGCGATCCGCCGACAGGTCGTCGCGCCGCCCAGTGGCGTGGCCCTCGGCCCCCGACGCCGCCGCATGCGGCGTCTCGCGCGAATCTCGCGCCTCGTGCCCACCCGCGAATCGGGTGGCCAGCCAATGTCAATCGTCGCTCGGCGTCAGCGTGTGGTCTTCGGTCCACGCCATAAAAGCGCGCGTGTCCAACGGACCGCGCGCGCAACGAACCGCGCGATGCGGCTGCGCGCGCCGTCGCGATGTTATCGACCGTTGCAATGTGTTGGGGAGAGACCCCTGACGAAATGAAGTGAGGCCCGTCATCCGCGATGCTCAGGACGTGGGTACGCATTGCTCCTCACCAGTGCGAGGCAATCACCACGGCGAGTGCGCTTCTCGTGCTTGCCACAACACCACGGAGAGACCATGACCGACTCCAAGTCCATGAATCAGGCCGATCGTGATGTCAGCAAGCTGATCGGTGTGACCGCCGCCAAGCTCGACGAGCTCGAGCAGTACTACGACAGCTGGTCCGAGACCTACGAGGACGACCTGACGTCGATGGGCTACGAGGCCCCGCGCCTCGCCGCCGAGGCGATCAAGTCGCACCAGATCGACCCCGCGCAGCCGATCCTCGACGCCGGTTGCGGCGTGGGCCTGACCGGGCTGCACCTGGGCAAGCTCGGCTACACCGCGATCACCGGTGTCGACTACTCCCCCAAGTCGCTGGAGAAAGCCGAGGCGCGCAACTGTTACGCCGAGCTGGCGCGCGTCGACCTCAACAAGCCGCTGGACTTCGCCGAGAACCACTTCGCCGCCGCCCAGTGCATCGGCACCCTGACCTATATCGACAACATGGCCGGGCTGATGCGCGAGTTCCATCGCGTGGTCAAGCCCGGCGGCATCGTCCAGCTCAGCCACCGTGTCGACCTCTATGACGACGCCTACAGACAGGCCCTCGGCGCGCTCACCGACCAAGGCCACTGGACCCACGTCCATCACTCCGAGCCCCAGCCCTACATCCCCGGCCACCAGGACTTTAGTGACGACCAGGCGATCATCTTCGACATATTCCGCGTGAAGTAAGCGTCCCAGGCGATTGATTCGCAAAGGCCTGTGGCCGATGTCCGACATCGGTCACAGGCCGCCGCGTCGCGTTCGCGATCGGCGTGTGTCGGTCTTGCCGCTGCTCCTTGATGCTGGTGCGTACAGGGTGGGCACGTTGCACTTTGCCCACCCGACGAACGATGGCGCGTGGAACCTTGTAGACCGGGCAACGCGCAGCGTGCCCGGCGTCCCGAACCTTCATGTGTCGCGGTAACGGATCAGCCTGCACCTGGCCCGACCGACGCTAGGAATCCCAACCAAGATCTTCCGGCGCCTCACCACCCCAGTCCGGGCTGTATAACCCGGCCCTCACGCAGCGCCGGAAGGAGCTATACGGCCAATCGCGCGGCGCGGCGCAGTAGCCGTGCTTGACGGGGTTGCCATGCACATAGTCCATATGTCGCCGCCAGTCCTGCTCATCACGGATGAGATGCTCCCAGAAACGACGTTGCCATACCCCTGTCTCGCGACGTCGTTGCCGCGATGGCGAGGTCGGCTGGGAGTCGAGGGCGGTGGAGAAACAACGCTTGATGTGCATCCAGCGCGTCGAAAAGTCCGCGTCCCCCTCGGGCAGCCGCCAGATGGTGTGCAGATGATCCGGCAACACCACCAATGCATCGATTTGGAAGGGACGTCGCGCCATCCCCATGCGCAAGGCCCGGCGCAAGGCATCGATGTGCGCGACCAGCAACGGGCGTCGTCCTTCGGTCACCACGGTGAAGAAATAACAGCCCCCGGGTTGGAAACAGCGGCGGTAGTCGGCCATCCGAATGCTCCGAACCTCTATGACATCTTGGGTCGTCCCGTAAGGTTACCCCGTAGGCTGGGCAAAGCGTCGCGTGCCCAGCAAAGCGAAAGCGTCATGTGTCCGGTGCTCTGATCGCCTCGATCGGCGTTCATTCGTCCCCTGCGGGGCCTCGATCGCTGGCGCGTACAGGGTGGGCACGCTGCGCTTTGCCCACCCTACGGTGTAGCGGGGGTTAGGAGGGCGTGGTCAGGTGTTGGCGAAGTTGACGGGCTTGTTCGACGGCGGTTGTGTTTCCCAGTTTCTCGAAGGCCGCTTGTGCCAGGTCCAGGATCTCCAAGGCTTTATCCGGATGCCCGCCCATTGCCAATACCTGTGCCAGGAGCATCCCGACGGCACCGATGCCATCCGGACGTTGCAGTTGGCGCAGGATGACGAAGGCTTGAGCCAGGTCGTCATGGATGTCCTGCAAGCCTTGGTTCTGGTGATCTCCTCGCTGTAGACGGATGCCTGCCATGGCGAATCGGGCATGCGCGATGCCGGCGATATCCTGTAGGTCTTCATAGACCGCAAGCCTTGTTTCATGTAGCGCGAGCGCTTCATCGAGGTTTCCGCGGGCCTGAAGGATGTCAGCGATCTTGCCCTGGGTGACGGCCTTTTCGCGGACGTCGCCGAGTCTTTCGAAGGCTTGGAGAACTTCTTCCGTCAAAATGCGCAGCGCCTCATCGAGGTTTCCGCGGGCCTGAAGGATGTCAGCGATCTGGCCCTGGGTGACGGCCTTGGAGCGGACGTCGCCGAGTCTTTCGTAGACGGGTATTTCTTCTTCTGTGCGGATGCGCAGCGCCTCATCGAGGTTTCCGCGGGCCTGAAGGATGTCAGCGATCTTGCCCTGTGTGACGGCCTTCTCGCGGACGTCGCCGAGTCTTTCGTAGACGGGTATTTCTTCTTCTGTGCGGATGCGCAGCGCCTCATCGAGGTT